>PXCO01000295.1 GCA_003565295.1 Cyclobacteriaceae bacterium | reverse complement strand
GGTTGCATTGGACATTACCGAAGAAGGGCAAGTGGAAGATTTTGCCTCGGTACTTAGTGATTCCCTTGGCATTCCAGATGGTGTGGTGAACCTCACCTTCGCATCTACTACTAAGAAATTTGATGAATTGACTGCTGCTGAATTTGACAAGGTCAATCAGGGAGGGATCACCTCCAGCTTTGTTTTTGGTAGAAAGGCATGTGACCTGATGGCTCAGCAAGGTGCAGGAAGTATGGTACTGTTTTCGAGCATGTACGGCATGGTAACCCCGGATCCTTCGGTGTATGAACCACCGTTAAACCCAAATCCCATTGAATATGGCGTAGGAAAAGCAGGTATCATACAAATGGCAAAGTATTTTGCCATGCAATACGGGTCTCAGGGCGTACGCTGCAATTGTGTATCACCCGGGCCTTTTCCAAATAGGGATGTTCAAGAAAGCCAGCCTGGATTTGTGAAAAGATTGGCAGAAAAAACACTGTTAAATAGAGTAGGAAATCCTCCTGAAGTTGCCGGTGCTGTCTGTTTTTTGCTGTCCTCAGCTGCCTCATTCATAACGGGACATAATTTGGTAGTAGATGGGGGATGGACGAGCTTATAAATAAACTGAATCAATAACTAATCATATTTATCATGGAAAAGATAATCCACCCGAAAAGAGATGCCAACTTTGTGACAGGAGCATATTCAGATGCAGTGCTGGTAGATGGGTTTTTGTTTGTCTCTGGACAGGCATCGGTTGATTTTGAAACCTCCCAGTTTGTCCTAGGGACCATTGAGGAGGAAACACGACGGACCTTGGACAATATTAAAGCGATAGTGGAGACTGCCGGGGCCAGTATGGATGATATCGTGAAATGTGGTGTTCATCTGGCCGATATACAGGAGTTTGACCGATACAATGAAGTGTATGCAAGCTATTTTACCAAAGTGAAGCCTGCCCGAATTACCGTTCAGTCGGTGCTAGCGGAAGGGATCAAGGTAGAGATTGATTGCATAGTAAGGATGCCTAAGAACTGAAAAGCATGAAGAAGCGGCTTATCATCGATGCACATTTGGATTTGGCAATGAATGCCATAGAGTGGAACCGTGATCTTCGAATGGAGCTCAAACAGGTGCGGCAGATGGAAATGCATATGAAGGACAAGCCAGACAGGGGGCGCGGAACGGTGACATTGCCAGAATTGCGTAAAGGCAAGATTGGAATAGTAGTAGCCACTCAACTGGCCCGTTATTCACCCCCGGATTCAGCACTTGCCGGATGGAATTCTCCACAGCAGGCATGGGCCATGACCCAAGCTCAACTTGCATGGTATAGGGAAATGGAAACTTTGGGGGAAATGAAACAGATCACTACCCGCAGCGGGCTTGATGAAATGGTTTCATTGTGGGAAGATGAGAGCATCCCTGACGAAAAGAAATCCATTGGCTATATTTTGAGCCTGGAAGGTGCGGATTCTTTAGTGGATTTGTCCTACCTGGACAAGGCCTATGCATATGGCCTTAGGGCAATTGGCTTATCCCATTTTGGTCCTGGCAGATATGCTCCTGGAACCAAAATGGAAGGGCCAATTACCAAAATCGGGAAGGAGCTTCTCGAGAATATGGGATGTCTGAATATGATTTTGGATGTCACACATCTCACCGATCAAGCCTTTGATCAAGCTTTGGATCTGTATAAGGGGCCTATTTGGGCCAGTCACCACAATGTTCGAAAGATCGTACCCAACCAGCGCCAACTCTCCGATGAACAAATCAATCGCTTATTGGAAAGAGGGGCTGTAATCGGAGGCATGTTGGATTGTTGGGCCATGGACATCCGCTTTATTGACACGGTTTCTGATCCCTGGCAACTGGATATCAAACTGGAACAGCTTATTGACCATTGGGATCATATTTGCCAGATGGCAGGTAATTCCCTGCATGTAGCCATAGGGAGTGACCTGGATGGTATATTTGGTACCGAGCAGTCCCCTTGGGACATGAATTCCATTGCAGATTTGCGCAAATTCGAATACCTCTTGGAGAAAAGAGGGTATAGTGAATCGGATATTGACAATATTTTCCATGCAAACTGGTTAAGGTTTTTGAGAAAAAATCTACCCGTTTAAGCCAAAAATACCATGAACACAAAAGACCAAGCACTTTATGCAGGAGCAGCACAGGTGGATACTACCCCTTCCTTGGGCACAGTGATCAATGGGGATTTTGTGCCCCATTACGCCACCCAAATCCACGACCCGCTATTATCAAAGGCATTGGTGCTCAAAAATAATGAAATCAGCTTAGTTTTTGTAGTGGTGGATATCTGCGTGATGGGGCAGGAGTTGGTGGATTCGGCAAAAAAAAGGATTACCGAAAGCTTAGGGATTCCCGCATCTCGTATACTTATTAGCAGCACCCATACTCATGCGGCCGGAGCGGTGGAGGAAGTACACTTCGTGCAGGCAGACATGGCTTACCGGCAATTATTGCCGGGGCGTATTTGTAAGGCGGTAGAAGCTGCGCATAAAAACCTTCAACCAGCAGAAATTGCTTTTGGGAAGGTTTCAGCACCCGAACATGTAAGGTGCAGAAGGTATTATATGACCGAAGATTACGAACCTTTGAATCCCGTGACCGGAAAATCTGACCAGGTTAAAACCAACCCTTTTGGCGTGGAGGATAAGATCGTTTCCCCAGTATCCGTCCCGGATCGTGAACTCAGCTTTTTGGCCGTCAGGGGTAAAGATGGCCATTGGATAAGTGTGCTGGCCAATTATGGGCTTCATTATGTAGGGGATTGGGAAAATGGAACCATTTCCGCTGACTACTTCGGATATTTTTCCCGATCAATCAAGAATAGGCTTGGAGCCGATGACCGTTTTGTTGGCATAATGAGCAATGGGACCAGCGGAGATGTCAATATATGGGATTTTGACCAACCTAGCACCTACCCGAATGCCCTTTTTGCTAAAAGTGAATTTATAGGGGAGGATCTTGCTGCCCGCCTGGTGAATGTACTTTCCCATCTTGCTTGGGAGGATAGTCCTCATTTGGCTGCATTGCAGGAAGACATTATGCTACGCAGACGGATGCCTACCGAGACGGACCTTGAACATGCCCGTAAGATTCTTTCAAAGGGAGGCTTGGAAAATTTGATCCCAAATCCAGAAGGCTGGATAAAGCTTTATGCCAGGGAACAGTTATTATTGGCAGAATATCCTGCTGATTTAGCTTTTCCAGTCCAATGTTTTCAGATTGGTGAAGGTAGGATTGGAGCTTTGCCTGGAGAAATTTTTGCCTCCACTGGGTTAAAGCTAAAGAAGATGCTCGAAGGCCCCTACTTTACCATTAGCCTGGCGAATGGAAATGTAGGCTATATCCCTCCGGCTAAGGAATTGGAAATGGGTGGCTACGAAACTTGGCGCTGCAGAATCAGCAACCTAAGCAAAGAGGCGGAGGAAGACATTGTGAATTGCTTGGTGCGGGCGGCGGAAGGGGTTTTTGGTGGAGAGGGGTGATCTTGTATTGGGTCCATGAGAGGCGGTTTATTATTTCTGGGGTTTTTTCAGGTAATTCATTTTTATTTTTGACGCCAAGAATTTTTCAGTTTTTTTAGCAAAATAAAAAAGAATGAAAAACCTGGACATAAAAAGGGTAAGGCTTTACGAAATTGAGCAATTGCAGAGAATTGGCAGACAGACTTTTATCGAAACTTCGGTTTTTAAATTTCTACTACAACCTTTCCCTTTTTACCACAAAGGGAAAAATCTTTTCAAGATCGCGTTGTTGTTATTTATTGTTGGGTTTTTGTTTGAATATTTTTGAAAAAGATCGCTCGAACATCGGTTAATAAGGCTACGAGTATTTCGACACAGCAGAAAAGGCTTGATAGCGGTGTAAATAGATGATTAAAGCCAATTCTTACCTACTAAATCTTACAAAAAAATAGGGTGTCTCCCTGTTCAAATCCGGAAAAATCCTTCCTTCGCCATTTTTGCCCATCAATTCAATTAGGTACATAAAATCGTAAGCAAAATTAATTTTCTCTGCTGGGACTACTGCCTGATAGGTGTCTTTTTCTTCTAATGAAGTCATTTGAAGGGTTTCATAAGCCTCTTCTTGATTTACGCTGCGATACCGCAATCTTACCCATTTTATTTCAGCAGCAGCCCTTGCCTTTATTGTTATGGTTATGGGTTTTCCAACTTCAGCTTCCGTAATAGGGTCATGCGTAATTTCAAAAAGCTTACTGTAGTCAGCATTTGTCAAAGGTT
>PXCO01000338.1 GCA_003565295.1 Cyclobacteriaceae bacterium | reverse complement strand
TTGGGATCGGCACCTAATGCTTCCAACTATCTGTTGAAATGGGAGACCCTACCCAGAAACCGTGACAGGCCCCGCCCCGAGCCTTGGCCGGAGCCCAGTCAGCTTTATCTATTTGAGTTGGAATAAGGAATTATTTCCCTATAATTCACGAAAAATGGGGTGTGGTATTTTTGATACAATGACCTATTTCACTTGCGATTTTAATCGCTTACCCTAACCCTGTTTATCCTTCCCGGGGTGTGGTTCCCAAGGATGGGGTTGTGTTCATACCATTTTTTTTCGGCCCCTCATCTATGTGCAGTGGAAATCGGCCGTTCCTAGCGGCACTTTGGCTTACCGCGGGGGCTGCGGGAGTCCCAGGGTTGAAACCCTGGGTTACGACATCGGCCGCTCCTAACGGAGCTTTTGGAGCGGTCCCAAGATACTGAAGGGATCCAACAACCATAACTCCGATAGCCATTGGAGCGAAACCCGCGGAATTGGGATACAGGACCACGACAGTGGTCAAACCTTTCAATAGCCCCGGACGGCAGTCCGGGGTTTAGTGAAAGAAACCATGCCCCCACAACCACGAAGTGGTTGAACTCTACTGCACTTCTTCGCTTGGAGGAATATATTTTGATAAGCCAAACCTTGTTTCGGGATGAGGGGTAGGTGAAAAATATTGGGTTTGGAAAGGTTGATCATTGCCCCCGCCTTGTTTTCACCACCCCCTTTTTCCCCCTCCTAAAACAGGAGGGGGAGAGTTGGAGAATCGTTGTTTTTGCCCCGGAAGGGGAGTTTTTTTAGAAGCCGCTTTGCCGCTGTTCGGGACTTGTAATCCCCCCGAGTCAAATCTGAAGCAATGCTCTAGAAAAGTGTATGCCCCAAGCATTCCGCATCAAAACAGTCTACCAAAAAGGATGGGCTCCGAAATCCAAAATATTTTTGCGAAGATGTGCAGCCTACGGATTACAAATCCGCTTTATCTGTTCTCGAAACAACAAATTTCGAAAGGCGGTGTTTTTGAGTAGTGGGTGACGTCAGGTAGTACATGTGGAAAGAAATTAAATTAGTGAGAATAGATGCTTTCCATTAACCCCGCATCGCATGCAGCTTGTCCAAGGCCATTTTGGTTAGCATTGGATAATTATGCCAGGCTTGGGAGACTGCCTTCAAAAAATGAAAGGGGATATATCTGGCCAGAAATAGTTGTTTGACCACTGCCGTGATGAACACGGCCATAACCAAGCCCATTGCCGCACCCAATAGGCCAAACTGTAAGATGAACACCCAGGACAGAATGGCCCCGTATATGAATGTTCCAATGACCATCACCATATTGATTCCAGGTTTTCCTATGGCGTCCAAAAACACACCAGATTGTCGATCGAAGGGCTTGATCAAGGCTAAAAGGGCCACAATCCTGAGAAAAGGGGCTGCATCCATATAGGCTTCCCCGGCAATGAAGAAGATGATCCATTCTGCAAATAGCAGAATGGCTACAAAGAAGGGTATGGTCAGACTTAGCATCATCCCCAGGGTCTTTTCATACATTCTGCCTACACCTTCCAGGTCTTTCTTTTCAAAGGAGGCAGAGGCCTTGGGATAAGCAATGGATGCAATGGAATTTACAGGAATCTCCACCATGTTCATCACCCTGCCTGCAGTATTGGCCATGGCCACCTGAATTGGGGAAAGCAAGGCACCCAAGAGGAATTTGTCCAGGCTATTGGTGAACATGGACACCAGGTTGGTGCCAAAGACAAATTTCCCGAAATGAAATATTCTTTTTGACCAAAGGGGAATTTGATTCAAAGTGATGGCAAAGTGATGGCGGACCTGATAGGCAGACATCAGAGTGGCCAAGATAAAACAGGCATTTTGGTACCAGGCCAGCGAACTCAGGGTCAAGGTAGCTGCGCTAAAATAGTGGTACAGAATGACCAAAAAAAGAGGCAAGCTCTTACTGATACCTGCCCAAAAATAGGCCTTGAAATCATAGTAAGACTGCATGAGTACCAGGTTATGGGTGTGGATGACCAAAACCGGCAAGACATAAACATAAATCCTTATCAGCTCACTCAGTCCGGGAGCATTGAGCCAGCGTTCCAACAGAGGGGACAATCCATAGAGCAAGGCCATTAAGATTAAGGTAAGCAATAAGTTGAGCAGCAAAGCCGCAGCTTGCACAGAGGCTTTTTCCCCTTTGCTACGGTTTACCATAAACTTGATCATTCCATTTTGCAAAAATCCATTTCTGGCCATGTCCACTATGGCTACTATGGTGATCAGCAACACCCAAACCCCAAAGGCGTCAGGGTCAAAAATCCTGACCAACAACATAAAACCCACAAAACCCAGGAAAAAATCCACCCCCCGGTGCATCATGGTGAAAAAACCACTGCTGAGCCAATACTTACTTTCTGACATAATCGCCTATTCCCTCATAAATCGACAATACCTTTTCTGCTCCCCGTTCATAGCTGAACAATGGGGGCCTTTGAAACCCTTTTTCAATTAGCTCCTGTCTTAGCTCCGGTTTTTCCAACAACTCTAGTATCGCATTGGCGAGATCCTGTGGGGCAAAGGGATCTATTAATAGCGCAGCATCTCCGGCAATTTCCGGCATGGAGGAGGTGTTTGAGCTAATGACTGGACAGCCACAGGCCATGGCCTCCAAGATGGGCAACCCAAAACTTTCCCGGATGGACGGGTAAAGGAAAAATAAGGCTTTGGCATAGATTGCAGGAAGGTCTTGATTGGGGATATACCCGGTAAGGTGGATATGTTTGCCCAGGCTACTGGCATCTATTGATTTCAAAAGCCCGGTCAATGCTTCTTCCCCAAAATCAGGCATCACCAGTGGTAATGTCAGCTTACCCTGTTTTTCTACCCTGTTTAAAGCTTGCAATACTCCCTTAAGGTTCTTTTTGGGGTCTGTGTTGCCAAGAAAAAGGATGAACCTTTCCGGTAGCCCATACTTTTTTCTCACCTTTTCCTGAACCTCTGCTTCGACTGGGGCGAAGTGCTCGTTCACCCCATTATGCACCCCCTCCAGGGTGTCTTTGGGCAGGGAGTTGAAATGGTTGGCTATGGTTTTTTGCTCAAATGCTGAGACTGTAAGGATTTTTTGGGCTTTAGGGACTACATGTGGCACGTTCCATCTACGGTAGGCATTACCCAGGCGCTGGTACCAAGTGCCGGAGGCCCAATTTAAACCTTCAAGATAAATGATGTCATGTAAGGTGAGGACAAGAGGGCAGGGGAGGTTTACAGGTGCGGTGTTACTGGTGCAATGCAATACGTCTAATTCATAGGTTTTGACCGCCTTTGCCAGGTGGTATTGCTCCCAGATGGGGTAGGGGCTTTTAGGCAGGTAAACAATTTCGAAATTTTCACTTGGAGTGATGCAGGGATCCTCCGTTTCGTTGACAAAAATGAAATAGCGGTTTTGACGGTCTATCCTTTGCAGGTGCCGGATCAATTGCAGGGCGACCATGTCCATCCCATGCTTTTTTTTTCTAAATACCCTCTGGGCCTCTATGCCTATATTCATCTTTTATATTTTTTTAGCGGTCATTCCGAGCTATCGGGGGGGCATCCCAGTGTGTGACGTGCTTGTCATGCCCTGACTGCCCTCAAGACAGGCTCGATGTCATGATACTTTCGGTGTTAGGGTGTTGTTTTGGTGGAGGTTTTCAATAAAAAGACCATTAATGAATCCATTCCAATAAGCTTTTAAATGCGCCCATTCCCTTTGTGCTGCGAATCGGACCAGGTTTCTAGGGATGGCAACAAAAAAGTAGTAGACCGAAGTCAGTAAAAACATGGGGAAGGGCACATTCCGACGCAAGAATACCCATCGGTTTCTGCTCATGTAATAGGTTTTTAGTAGGGAGTTTTTGCCCACGCTCATCGATTCCTTGTGCAGTATTCTTGCCGCCGGCTCATACCAGATGTCGTAACCTGTTTTTTTGATCCTTTCGCAATAATCCATTTCCTCGTAGTAAAGAAAAAACATCTCCGCCATCACTCCTACCTGTTCCACAACACTTTTTGGAATGAACATCGCTGCGCCATGCGCCAATTCGGTGACACAGGCGGTATCATATTGACCTTCATCTTTATCTTGAAAGCCTATTCCCCTTCCCCTTCCGGTAAAAGGGTTAATCTTGGAGAACCCTGCAAACTGAATAATTTCAGGGGATTCATGATAAAGAATTTTGGGACATACCATCCCCACATTAGGGGTATTCAAGCACCTTTGCAGAAGTACATCCAAAACCTCGGGATAGACTTCAGTGTCATTATTGATCAAAAAGAAATACTCTCCTTCTGCGGACTCCAAACCTCGGTTGTTGCCCCCGGCAAACCCTTGGTTTTCCTCGTTGATCACCAACTTGACATGGGGATAGGCCTCCAATATTGGTCTGGGATCTTCTTTTGAAGCATTATCCACCACGATAATCTCAAAATTGGGATAATTCACCTTTTGAAAAGAAGCAATCATGCCAAGCGTATGCTCAAGGCCATTGTAATTGACGGTGATTACGGATATTAATGGCGTGTTCATGGAATTGATTTTGAGGTTGCCTTGCGTTGTAATTCTTGATCAAGATAGGGAGCCAAATAAAAAAAGGCCATGGACATGTAGATAAGGATGCCAGTTGGCATCTGACCAAGAATGGGATTGCCATAGCTGGACAGTAAAATGCCAATGTAACCGGCAAACAGGGCCAACAACTTTTGTTTAAGCTGTGGATTTTTCACTTTCCAGATCTTAAAAAGGGCCATCAAGCCTATGAAACTAAGTATCCCAAGGTGCAGGATGATACCTACCACACCCATTTCTGCCCATATTTTCACGAACCAACTGTCATTGGGGGTGTCTGCCAGGAAGGTTCCCGGGCTAAAACGCTTCCCCCAATACCCTGAGGTACCTATTCCCCCTCCAAAAGGTCGGTCAGCCAAATAAACGGCAAATTTTTGCTGGTTGACTTTACGCACGTTCAGGGAAGCATCTTCAGGGTCTAGTGCTGACCTTAACCTTCGGATTTGATACACTTCATTGCCTACGCTGCTGAATTTCAAAAAAGCCACGAAGGCCGCCAACGCCAGCAATCCCAATAACATAATTTTAAAGTTTTTTGAAGCGAACAGATAGGCCATCAACCCGCCCACCGGCACTATTAAAGCCCCCCTTGTCCCGGATAAGGCCATCATAAAAAAGAACAAAAGTGCCATTCCCGCAAAAAGGATCCTGAGCCGTTTGGAAAAAGGCCCAAGCGCCAGTATGAATGCAATTAATCCCACATGAGCGATGCCTGCTCCGAACTGTCCGGCATCGGAGAAAAAGGAAAACACCCTCAAGTTGCCAAAAAGCACATGAGTAGAACGTGACCCGGCATCCAACCAGCGGTTTTCTGCGGCATCCAAACCGATATAATATTGTCTCAGTCCCCAAACAGCAGCCAGTACTGAGAAGATAAAGATAAGCTTAAAAAAGCGATTCAGGTCGGTATTTTTATTAGCGTATAGCAGGGTAAGTGGGACGGTGAACAGCATGTACAATGCAGTACCCCTTACGGCATATGCCCATGCCGTCATACTTCTGGCCTCGGAGTTTGCGATCTGGGCAATATTATAGGCCAACCAAATCATCGTTAACAGCATAAGGCTATTTTTGGCCTTTGTAAAATCCACTTTATCCCTGCTTTGAAAGAGGGCACTGAGTAAGCCCAGGAAAAGTGCGATGTCCACGGATAGCCCCAAGGGAAGCTGGGGAAAATAGCGGATTGCGCCTATCGCCAAAAATGCAAAAATTAAGGTGACGGTTAAGCCTCTGTTGGGAAACTGTAATACCCAGTATAAAAAAAACAGGACCAGGGGCATGGCGATTAAGGCCCCTAGTCCTAGGAATCCGGTGGAAACGATAAGAAATGCCAGAAGGGCCGCGATAATCGCAGCCAACAGGAAGAAACCGAGTTTATGGGATTGGATGGCTTCCATTTAAAACTAGGATACGAGTTCTTTAATTTTCACTCTCAGGGGCCCTCTACCCTTTGGGATTTCACCATTGAGTGCCTCCATTTCTTCTTCATCCATTTTATTTAACCATACCACATGGGGGATCTTTATGGTGTTGTTCAGGTCATCCATCTTAGCACTATGGGTAAGGCTC
Source organism: Cyclobacteriaceae bacterium (assembly GCA_003565295.1). Classification (GTDB taxonomy): domain Bacteria; phylum Bacteroidota; class Bacteroidia; order Cytophagales; family Cyclobacteriaceae; genus Pleomorphovibrio. The sequence goes on along the minus strand of PXCO01000338.1, from coordinate 11,561 downwards.
CAACTTCGCTGTGCATCGATTACTTGTATGAGTACATGAGCACTATTGATCAAGGAATAGTTGATGTGATGATCTTGGAAATCAGGGAGTTCTATTAAAATATAATCCTTATGAAAATCCGAAAACCTGTCTCTCCAAACCCGGTTTTGAGATTCATAGATTTCTTTTTCGGTATCGTATAGAAAAGTCTCGCACCCCATTTCCGTTTGATTTTCCACCACGTCGGGGCCATAATACAGCACGGACTGTCCCTTGCCCTGGAATTCTTTCACCAATTGCTTTGCCAGAAAGGTCTTGCCCTCCCCGGGGCTCAGGCTATAAAGAATGATCACATGCGGCCTTTTTTCTGGGTTAAGGTACTGGTTGACGTGATTTAACAATTGCTGCATCAGTTTGCGGGAAAGCCTTTCCTTGAAGACCTTTTTATCCAACTTTTTTTCGTCTACCCATCCTCCGGCTACCCTTAGCCCAGTGACTTGCTGGGCTTTTTCTGCGGATTTGATCCTTGGGTCGATAAAAAACAAAAAGATGATGCATGAAACCATAAAAAAACCGCTTCCAAACAAACTTCCGGCCACCAATAGTTTGCGCTTAGAGGGCAATGGTTTTTTTGGGAAAAAGGGCTCGTCGATAAGCTTTTGAGGAGAGGTCATCTCCAAGTCATATTTTTTGAGGTAGGCCATGTTGAGCCCATGCAGTATGGATAAGTACTGGTTTTCATTCACATCTACTTCTCTTTCCAGTCTTTTTAATTCTGCCCCCAAGGGAGCGAATTCTTTGATTTTGTCGTTCAGGTAAGCTTTTCTTTCCTGCATGACATCCAAAGCCTGTACTTGCTCCTCATATTGAAGTTTAAGCTGTAACCATTCGTCCAACGCCTGCCTCCTTTGAAGGCCTTCAATCGATATATTGTTTCTGAAAAGCTTCTGAGATTCTTCTTCTATTTCTTTTTGAAGGCCCTGTATTTCTTTTTCTAGTGAGCTGGAAAGCAGAGAGTTTTCGCGATGAAGTTGAACACCTTGAAGCTGTTGGTTTTTGGACACAATTTTGTCTTGAAGTGTGTTTATTCTCCGGATTACATTCTGCCTGGTGTCAAAACCCTCAAACAGGTTTTCTATCTTTTCCAAATTTGCTCTTGTGCCGGTGATTACCCGCTTAGACCGTTCTTCATCCTGTTCATGTTCTAATTTGGCGATATCCAGGTATTTGCCTTGCTCATAATAGTTGAGTATGCGGTTTTCTGACATGAAAGCTTTCAGGTTTGTCTCAGCCTCCCTGAGCTTTTTCTGTGCCAAATGCATTTGGTTTTCAAAATAGGCGATAGAACTTACATTTTCCATCTTCTTGATCCTGCTGTACCTGTCCATAAAGGCCTCAGTTATGTAGACCAGGGTATGGTAGGTAATGTATGCTTTATCCGAGTGAAAGGTAACTTCCATCATGTCGGAGGAAGATTTCCTCATTACCGTAAGGTGATCCTGGATTTCTTGTACGGAATAGTGGGGATGCTCCCTGAGTAAATAGTTAATTGGCGATTCAGGGTAAGTCTTTTCGTGGTTCAGAAGTCGCTGAAAAGTTTCCTGTGGATCTCCCGGAGCTACTAACTCTTCTCTTAGAGATGAAGTAAAATGTTTTTTTAATTCCTGTAAATCCTCTGCATCCAGGATATTAGGGTCAGGTTCGGTCTGGTTTAAATGCAAGGCAAGCAACCTTAGTGCGGCAGTTTTTAAGGTCTCCCTGGACTTGAGCAACAAAGTGAGGTTGTCAAAGAGATTGTTGGAAGTATAGAAGTCCATTCTTATGCTCCCTCCGTCGTTTACCCCCTGCTCTGAGGAGGGGTTGGTGAAAATCACCGTAGTGCTTTCGTACTTTTGTGACAAATTTTGGGAGAGGTAGAATACACCTATTGCCACTAGAATAGGCACCAGGATGATCCAATACTTATGTTTTAGGAATAGTCTGATGAGTTGTCGTAAATTCATGGCCTCCTCCTTAATTCACTCAGTGGTTTTCCGATGAGTACTTCCAGTTTCTGTGAGGCAATCCTGAAATTGGCTCTGGCATTTTCGTATTCGGATTGGGCAATTGCATATATTTCTGCGTTTCTCACATAACTGGTGCCTTCCACATCTCCGCTCACAAACTCCAATTCCAACTGAAGCAAGTTGCTTTTTGCTTTCTGTTGCATCTCAAACCTGATGTTCATGAGCTTTTGAGCCAGGATAAGATTATTATATTCTTCGATTACCAGGTTGGTCACTACCAATTCCATTTCCTGGGTTTTATAAAAGGTAGCCACTAATTCCTGTTCCTGTAGCCTGATCCTATCTTTTCTGGTGAACACCTCTGAAAGTGGAATGCTTACATTTGCCCCGGCCCGGTACCCATTGGCGATACTCGATAAGTCTGTGCCTTGTGGACCGGTAGCCACAATGGCTTGATTCCCATATCCATAGTCTACATAGCCCCTTAACAGGTTACTCCATGATTTTTTTGCCAATTTCACTCTAGATTCTGCCGAACCGATCAAGGCCTCGTTCAGTTTGATGGTGGGATGGTAGGAAATTGCCAGATCTATCAAGGAGTCCAAAGAAGGTAACTGCCGCTCTATTCCCATATTCAGATCGAAGCCTTCAATACTTTGTAATTCATCCTGCGACCAACTTTTCTCAAAAAATACCAGCACAAAAACACCGGCAATAAGTAATTTCAACATAGGGTTCTTAATAACAATATTACCAATCTCATTTATTTATATTTAAATTCCATTTTTCTAAATATATAAAACTATTCATTGGTTTTGTTGCTTATTTGGAAATAAAAGTACTATAAATTTTAATTTTTCCATTATTTTTGAAAATAATATTTCTCCACTTATCTTCAATCCATGAATTCATTTTTGGTATGATCAAGGAAATAATTGCACAAAAGTATAGGGTTAACCGCCGGGAATATTTTGGAAGTGCTTCTTTGGGACTTCGTCAAAAATGGTTTTTGTATGCCCGGGTGGGTGTGGAACTGCTACAGGTGATGCTCCGATTACTCAATGCTAAAATCAGGCTTTGGAATTGTAAAACGGGTAAGTGGGTGAGGGTGCGGGGTAGCCTAAGAGTGGAGGCCAAAGGGACCATTAGATTAGGTGACCATGTAAGTATCTGGTCACACCTGGGCACCACCCAGCTACATGCGGCACCGAGGGCCACCTTGACCATAGGTAGCAATACCTTCATTAATTCCGGCAGCATCATTTCTGCGAGCAATTCCATTCAAATAGGGAACAATGTGCAAATTGCCAATCAGGTGATCATCATGGATGGGGATTTTCATGGTGTGGATGACAGGGAAGAATGGAAAGTGGGTGAAATCGTGGTAGAAGACAATGCCTGGATTGCCACAAGGGCTATGATTTTAAAAGGGGTGAAAATAGGTGAAGGGGCAACGGTGGCTGCCGGTTCCGTGGTTACCAAGGATGTGCCTCCCCATACATTGGTGGGAGGAGTGCCTGCTAAGGTGATCCGGCAGACTTCAGTGAAAGAGACCTGTTTTGCCTGATGCCAAGAAACTGATTCCCTACTTATTAAAGAATATAATATGTTAAATTGTTTAGTGATCGATGATGATAAGGCAGCAATAGAAATACTGTCATTTTACATCTCCAAAACCAAGGACATAAAGCTAAAGGCTTCTTTTTCAGATGCAATAGAAGGACTTAATTATCTAAAAGAGAATAAGCCCGAAATAGATTTGATCTTTTTGGACATAGAGATGCCCGAGATGAATGGCTTCGAGATCTTGAAACATAGCCAATATGATGGGGCATTGATCATCATTTCGGCCAACAATGAAAACGCCATCTCCGCCTTTGAGACCAACGCCTGCTATTACCTGCCCAAGCCATTTTCCTACGACCATTTTTTGAGAGGACTGGAAAAATGCAAGGAGACGGCCATGAAAATCGATCCAGAGGCGTATTCTAAGGATTTTATATTTGTGAAGGATGAGCGGATTTTCAAAAAAATCCTTTTTTCCGAGATACATTATTGCGAAGGTAAAGGGGATTATATCAGTTTGAAATGCAGCAGCAACAACTACGTGATCAAATCCACCATTTCCAACTTTGTGGAAAAACTAAATGGTCAACCGGAATTCATACAAGTTCATCGTTCTTATGTGATCAACCTACATTTCCTTACTGATTTTGACAATGAGACCGCAGTGGTCTCCGGAAAAATCATCCCTATAGGCGCAAAGTACCGGGAGCAGCTGAAAAATTCCGTGAAATTTCTTTGAAATTATTCATTCAAATAATCTTCTATCATGTTGTTCACCAATGCCTCCTCTCTGTCAAATTCGTCCAAGAGATTTTGTGCCTCTGTTGCAGTATAGGAGGGGAGGTTTTCAAAGGATTTTGCGATGATAAGCATTTTGTCCAGACCTGCGGTCATGGCCGAGCCTTTGAGTTTGTGGCCTTCCCTGTTCAGCCCTTCCAGATCGGCATTGGATACACAATCCTTTAATCGTTGCTTAGATAATTTGATTTCTTTTAAGGTAAGTCTCAAGACCTCTTTTACGATCGTGGGTTCTTCACCAATAAATTCTTTTAATTTTTTCACATCAAAATGGGAAAACTGAGCCCTGTTGTCGTCGGTACCATTTGGTGAATGGGGATTGTTCTCTCCCTGTGGCTCCAAATTCTCAACTGCTGTATTGGATAACCATTTCTCGAATATTTCCCGGATGGTGTTCTCGACTATTGGTTTGGGCACAAAATCCACCATTCCTGCTTTCAGGCATTTTTCTTTCTCGCCTTTCACATTTCCTGCGGTGACTGCCACTATTGGGATTTTGCCCAGCTCAGGGGTTTCTTTTATGACCAAATTAGCTTCATAGCCACTCATTTCGGGCATTTGAATGTCCATAAGTATGATGTCCGGGTGTTCTTTTTGGGTTAATTCCACCGCTTCCAATCCGTTTTTGGCTTCCAGGATTTTGGCGTGTGGAGACAGCTTTCTTATTAAAGTTTTTGCAAGAAATAAGTTTACCTTGTTGTCCTCAGCTACCAGCACCTTGAAATCTCTCCGAATGACACTCATGGGTAGTGATTCTTCCTGAATCTTCGGGCCCTTTTGATTTTTACCTTCCTTTACCAGTGTGTGCAATGCCTTCAAGAGATTGTCCATTTTTATGGGTTTGGATAACTTGGCCGAAACTTTCAGTTCTTTGCACTTTTGGAAAATAAAATCATCATCTGCAGAACTGTGAAGCAGAAGTACTGGGACATTTCTTTTATCCTTAGGGAAATTCTCCCTGATTTTTTGGGTAGTCTCCAATCCATCCATAAAAGGCATGTTAAAATCCAGAAGGATCAGATCGTAATCAGGGAACTGCTCCAGCTTTTGTAATGCGTCAAATCCATTATGAGCCTCATCGGACTGGATGTGATGAAGGCTTAACATGTCCTTGATGATAAGTCGGTTATTGGCATTATCATCTACTACCAACACACGGCTTAAAGTGCCTAGGTTGATCTCTTCAGAGTAATCACCTTTTTCATTTTTCAGGGTAAGGTCAAAATAAAAGGTGCTTCCTTTTTGAAGCTTGCTCTTTAGCTTTAAGCTGCTTCCCATCATCGCCAACAATTTATTGGAAATGGTAAGACCCAGGCCTGTGCCGCCATATTTCTTTGTGGTAGATCCGTCCTCTTGAGAGAAGGCATCAAAAATTTTCTCTTGGTTTTCCTCAGAAATCCCTATCCCTGTATCCCTAACCTCAAACCTGAAAGTAGCCTTATCCTCTGAATGCTTCTTTATGAGGCTGATTTTCAGCTCAATTTCTCCTTCATAGGTGAATTTTACGGCATTGCCCAATAGGTTGATGATGATTTGTTTCAGTCGTATATCGTCCACAAAAATATACCTGGGGATTTCTGGAGCCAGGTTGAGCAATATTTCTATGCCTTTTTGCTGGGCCTGGTAAGAAATCACATCAGTAGCCTGTCCAGATAGCTCAAAAATATCCGCTTTGTTGATGTCGAGTTCCAGTTTTCCTGCTTCAATTTTGGAAAAGTCCAGAATGTCGTTGATGATGTTTAACAGGGTGTTGGCAGATTGATTGACAATATTAATGTACTGAAGCTGTGAATCGGAGAGTTCGGTTTTCACAAGCAAATCAGTGAAGCCGATGATGCCATTCAGTGGGGTCCGAATCTCATGGCTCATATTGGCCAGGAACTCCGACTTGGCAAAACTTGCTTTTTCGGCATGTTCCTTTGAATCCACCAATTTTTCTTCCAGATTTTTCCGATTAATGGCATTACCTATACTATTTGCGAAACTTTTAAGCAGGGAAACTTCAGCATCCGACCATTCCCGCTCAGTAGTGCAGTCGTCATATCCGGTGAAACCCCAGAACTCACCCTGATTGAAAATAGGAATAACCAAGATGGCCTTTATACCTTGGGGCTCAAGGAAAAGCCTGGTGGGGTTGTCTTTGGGCATCCGGGAAACAATTGTCCTGAAGGGCTGCCCGGATTCCAAAGGGTTTACGAAGTCCCCGAAAAAGGCCATTGGAATATTTTGTAAATTAGGGTTGTCAATTTGAGACTCGGCCTCGTCTGCGCTCCATTCAAAGCGTTGAGAGCACACTTTGTTTCCATTCTCATCCAGGGAATTTTGAAAGAAATAAACCCTGTCCACATTAGCGGCCTTCCCTATTAATTCCAGGGAATTGGATATGGCCTTGTAGAGGTTTCTGTTGGACAGCAACTCATCAGTAGCAATGGAAATGGAATGTAGCATTTCTTCTTTTTGCAGAAGTTGTTCCTCATTCCTCACCATGTCATCGATGTTCTGCACGGTACCATAGAGGTAGATCAACTCCCCCTCATCGATATGGGCATCACCTATGCTCCTCACCCATATCTCCTTACCTTTGTCCGTGATCATTTTTAGGCGTTCATCCCAGGGTTTACCATATTCTATGGCCATCTTAAGTAATTCCTGGATGCGTTGCCTGTACCTTCCTTCCTTGTAGAACTGTACGGATTTTTCCAGAGAAGGTATATAGTCCTCCTCTACTTCCAATAAATGGAAGGTGTTGTCCGTCCAGCTAAGGGATTTTTTCTTAATATCGTACTTCCACCCACCTACTTTGGCCATCACATGGGTCTGGTTCAAAAGCTCCTTTGCGTTCTGTATGCTCTTTTCTAGCCGTAGCCTTTCTGTCACGTCTATGGAATTGCCTATGATATATTCCTTACCGTCGATGTCTTTTTCCAGGGTATTGCTGTACAACCAAACTTTATAGGTACCATTGGCCTGCTTGGTGGTCATTAGCCCCTTGCATTGGCCTTCCTGAGCAATATCTTTAAAATAGGGGGGGATTTCTTTGTGGAATTTGTCGGGGATGATGTCCCATAGGGTTTTGTCCAAAAGTTGCTCCACGGTATACCCCAGCAAACGGGCCCCATAATTGTTGACACTTAAAAATTTACCGTCCAGGTCATGTGTGAGCATTAATCCCTGACTGTTTTCAAAAAATGAGCGGAACTTGTTTTCGCTGATTAATAATTTGTTTTCTTTTTCTGTCTCCTCTGTGATATCCCGGCCAATGGCAAATATCCATTTATTTCGTTCATCTGAAGTGGCGGTCCAAGAGAAAATTTTGTATTCGTTTGATTTGGTTTTAAGTCTATGTCTAAACTGTAGGGATTTTTGCTCTTGAATGAGCTCCTTGATTTTCTCCTGGGTATGGTCTACATCTTCCGGGTGCACATAGTCCTGTATGGCTTTGTCGGAAATTTCTTCTTCATCATAGCCCAATAGTTCTTTAAAGGAATTATTTACCTTTATAAATACCCCATCAAATCTCAACACACAGATTAAATCCTCGGAAAGCTGCAAGGCTTTTCCAAGGAGCTTTTCCTCGAACCGCTGATTTTGTTCCTTGAGGTGATCCAATGCTTGCTCAGCAAGCAATTCAAGGCCGTGGACCTGGTCCTTGTCGTAGTTTTTAAGTGTTTTACCTAGTGTCACCAAGCCACCGACAAGAAGATCATGCTCATCAATCAATGGTAATACCGCCCCACAACCCACATTGGTAGCGGAGGGAAGGGTGAAAAAAGAGGGCAATTCCTTTAGTTCAAGAAGGCTTCTTTGCGGGCTTTTGTTTTTTCCTTCTTCTAAAAGTAGATTGTAAAACACCTCTGACACTTTTACCGCTTCCCGCTCCACGCCGAATGAAGCTTTCACCCAGCAACCCCCACCTTCCACAAATACCAAAATGCAGAGGGGATTGCCAGAAATCAAGGCTCCAAGGTTTACCATACGGTCAAATATGGGGTGGTTTACCCCCTTTCCTAGGTAATATTTTTTTTGCTCTTTGCCTTTAGGAAAATCACTATGGGTGTTCATGGAATGGTTCAATCTTTAGCTATAAATACCTGCATAAGCGCTTGGAAAAAACTCCCAGCGAATTAAAAATTTTTTAAATTCCCAGAAACCTAAACAAGGTAGTATTTTTAACAAGATTTTTCAATTTTAACGTTAAATTTATATTCAAATAAGTTACTTATTTAAATAAGACCTAAATTATTTTTTATTAGAGATTGCTGTTATGGAGATATTATTTTGGGTTTGCCTTTTCGTTATTTTTTATGCGTTTATAGGGTATGGAATTCTCTTAACCCTGATGGTCAGGATAAAAAGGCGGTTTATGGAGATACCAAGCCCAGGGGAGCAGGATACATTTTTGCCCCATGTAAGCCTGGTCATTCCTTGCTATAATGAAGCAGACATTATCAGAGATAAAGTCCTGAACTCCCTATCCCTGGATTATCCGAGGGATAAGTTTGAACTTTACTTTATTACGGATGGATCCACAGATCATTTTAGGGAAGTACTAGAGGAATTCCCAAATGTGGTGCTTCTCCATCAGGAGAGAAGAGGTGGAAAAACAGCGGCGGAAAATAGGGCCATGACCCTTATAAATACTCCAATAGTGGTTTTTTCAGATGCCAATACCTTCCTTAACCACGATTCAATCAAAAACATAGTAAGACATTTTGCCGATCCGGCTGTGGGATGCGTCTCGGGTGAAAAGCGGGTAAGAACGGAGCATAAGGATGAAGCCAGTACTGCCGGAGAGGGAATGTATTGGAAGTATGAATCTTATCTCAAAAGGCTGGACTCAGAATTATACAGTGCTGTGGGGGCAGCAGGAGAGTTGGTAGCTTTCCGTTCTTCCCTCTACCAGGAACTACCGGAGGACACGCTGTTGGATGATTTTATGCAATCCATGTTGATCGCCTCAAAAGGGTATAAAATCGTATATGAGCCTGAAGCTTATGCCATGGAAGAAGGCTCCGCCTCTGTAAAGGAGGAACTTAAAAGAAAAATCCGCATTGGAGCCGGGGGGTGGCAATCCATGTATAGGTTGTTTGATAAGATTACTCCCTGGAAACAGCCCACACTTTATTTTCAATACCTGTCCCATAGGGTGTTGAGATGGGCGGTAACACCTATTCTACTGGTGATGGTCTTCATTTTAAACCTGTTGTTGTTAAGTGAAGGAACAATTTACACCTTTATTCTTAATGCTCAGGTCCTTTTTTACCTGGCAGCAGGACTTGGCTACCTGATGGAGACCAGGAAGTTGAGATGGAAGTTTCTTTTTATCCCCTACTATTTCTGCGTGATGAATTTTGCCGTGCTTATGGGCCTATTCAGGTTTTTGGAAGGAAACCAAAAAGGGGCATGGGAGAAGGCTGTCAGGAGAAAAGCGAGTTTCCAATAAGGGCTAATCTTCCGCAAAGGATTACTTTATTATTAAGCTTGTAAAACCCAAAAGGGCGAATACATAGTTCTTAAGGACAGTAGGAATTTCTTCCAGATGAATCCATTGAATTTGGGAATGGTCCATATCATTTTGTAGCTATCTTTTCCTCACCCCTTTAATCGCTGGGGCGTTCCAAGGGTCCTCTGGCCAATAATGCTTGGGGTACTTTCGCTTCAGCTCTTTTTTTACCTCAAAGTAGGTGTTGTCCCAAAAACTTTTCAAATCCATTGTGACCTGTACCGGCTTATAAGCCGGGGACAACAAATGGATCAATACTTCTTGATCACCTCCGTTTACTTTTGGGGTTTCAGACAAGCCAAACAACTCCTGTATCCTTGCTGCCAGGATTGGGGTATCCCCATCAGGGAAATATTGGATGTCGATTGCTGATCCGCTGGGAACCACTAATGAAGCAGGTGCCAAGCGGTCTAGTTCCTTCTGTTGCTCGAAGCTTAACCACCCCGGCAGTAGCTGCATAAGGTCAATTTCCTCCAGGTCTTCGGTTTTGGTAATCGGAGGTAAAAATGGGAAAAGCCATGCTTCTGCCCGACTCATCAAGTTGGCAGTACATACATCCGGCCATGACTGCTCAGGATGCCAATGCCTCATGCTCAGCACCCGGTTTTGCCATTGCTTTACCTTATCACTAAAGTTAAGGATTTTTTCCCCTTCCTGTTTAAGCCCCATTTTGATGGCTTCAAGTACCAAAGTAGGTTCCGGGTCCTTAATGGGTTGGGTCTGAAGCAACAGCTGGCCGATCTTCCACTCCTTTCTGCACAGCAGCCCACCCTGTTTGCTGTTCCAGGTGATCCTTGGCCGTATTTTTACAAATGATTTCAAATCTTTGGGATCCAGGGGGGAAGCCATATAAATTCTTCCCATGCCCTCCCTGGCATCCAGGTGGGCAATGGAGATCCAGGAATCATCGGCCATCAAGTCCATCCGGTCCATTTTTGCCAGTTTCCCGTTGGCGAGCTGGTATTGGGGAAGTTTCCCGGGTCTTCTGGCCGCGATACGCTCAGGAAACACATAGGCCAACAGCATGCCGGTTTCGGTGGTCGTTACAAGATCATTGGAAGCCTTTGTATGGAGCATACTCCTGTACACTTCCGCTACTCTTTCTATCGTTGAATAGCCTTTATGCTTTATTTTTCCGGAACGGAACCTTCTCAGTCCCTCAATCCTCAGGTTGATATCCACTTCCGTACCTGTGGGCATGGGATCTTTTTCTTCCAAAAGGGCTGCCAGGTCCGTGGCAAGGGGTTCCAGCCCCAATTCCTGGCTTTTGATCAGCATATTGGCGATGCGTGGATGACAGGGCATTTGCTGAAGTTTCTCACCCAGGGGGGTGATTTTCCCTTCTTCTATAGCACCAATGGCTTCCAGGGTCTCCCTCGCCGCCACTACGGCAAGGGTGGGGGGAGGGGTCACCCAGTTAAGGGTCTGAAGGGCATCCGGTCCCCACTTTGACACTTCAAGCAAGAGACCGCAAAGGTCTGCTTCAGCAATTTCCGGTTTTCTGAATGGGGATAGGTTGAAATGCGTGGCCTTGGTCCAAAGCCTATAACATTTTCCCGGCCCCAATCTGCCAGCCCTTCCGGCTCTCTGATCGGCGGCATCTATGGTGATGGGAAGGGTGACCAGACTGCTTAGGCCGGTTTTTGGGTCATGCTGGGAGGTACGGGTGAACCCACTGTCGATCACCACCTGCACACCTTCTATGGTAA
>PXCO01000366.1 GCA_003565295.1 Cyclobacteriaceae bacterium | reverse complement strand
GCGCTTGTTGGAAGATTACGATAATGCAGACAACAGGGTATGCCGTATTAACAAATTGAATATGGGGTTCAATGAGAACTTTTTCAATAGGCAAAACTAGTTAAATGGGCTGCAGCAAAGGTTTGAAAAACCTGGTTGAAATACCTGCAATATTCTCCATAGAGGCCGGGGTTGTTACAGTCCAGCCCATAAGTCATGGCCATCTCCACCAATTCTACAGGAATGGGAATGGTGGCAATGGAAAGAAAGGATTTGTCTTCGTTCATGAGCAGGGTCATATACATGTATAGTGCGTACTCCAGGCCATCCTCGCCTATCAGGTTTTCATTTCCTAACGACAGGATCCAGGCTACCTTCCTATTCCCCTCAAATTCGTCCCAATAGGAATATTCCTCATCAATGGTAAAACCACTCATTCCATAGCGCAAGGCAAAGTCTTCATTGATGATGTCGCCAATGGAAAATAGCAATTCCTCAAAGTCGGTTTGGGAAAAATCGCTTTGCATACCATAAAAAAAGAGGTGCATGTCATTTCCGTCTGCATTTTCTACCTGAAAGGCTTCTTCCTCTGGATTGAACAATAAAGAGCGGCCTTCCGGCACGGCCAACACGATGCCGTTGTAGATATCTTCATAGATATCAAATCGCATGGCCTCATAATCAAGTTGAATATTGAGCTCCAGGGCAAACTCTTCGGCAAGTTTTTGGATATTTTCAGGATCATCTGAGGAATACATCATTTCCATGATAGAGCGGTTTTTGGTTGTGTAAAACTCAAACCCAATGGCTTCTACCGACAGCTCATCCATTTCTTCAAAGCTGACATCCAGGAACTCTTCTGTTTCCCGGGAACTTTCCGCCATTTCGGGTGCTGAAAATTCTATTTTTGCGGTCGCTGAAAAAAGCTGTGTGAGGTTTTCAAATCCCGGGGGAAGTGCTGACAGTCCTGAACTTTCCAATTCAGTCAAATAAGAAGCAGGAATGATCCAGCTCACATTACTGGCACCTTTTTCAAGCCCCCCGTCTCCAATGCCTATGAGCCGGCTTTGGGTGTCAAATACCGGTGCGCCCGAAAATCCCGGCAACAGGCTGCCTTCCAGGTAGAGTATGTTCAGGTCAAGTGCAGGAAACCCAATTTTAGCTAATGCATCCTTGTCTTTCTTGGGAATTAAATTGGCCAGTGTTTCTGGGTCCACATAACCTTTTTTCATTTGTCTGGAAGAACTTCCTGTGGCTCCTCCGTTGTAACCCAGCGCAAATACTTCCATCCCCACAGCTATTTTTCCTGGATGAAATGATTGGATTGGTACTAGCCCTGCCGGTAACTCCGGTTGACCCGGAAGCAATTCCAATAGGACCAAATCTGCCTTTTGAAGCACTTTTTTGATTTGTGCCCTTCTCCAGGCTTGCCCCTGGTACAAGACCATGATGTCACCCGTCCGGCTCATGCCATGTAGGGAGGTCACGATTTGATGGGGGGATTTCCAAAGGAATCCGGTCAGGGAATTGGATTCCCTGTCATTTACCTTTACGATTACTTTTACAAGGGCATTTTTTACCTGGTCAGGATTAAATGACTGTGCTGGCGATTGCAGAGCCCAAAGCACCGACATAAGCATTAATAACGAGTATTTATTCATGGGTTAAAACATCGAGCAGTGAGAAATAAACTTTTCTTTTTTCAATGGGGCTAAACCGTTCATTGAATGCCTCCCCCACCTTGATCCAGGGATGACCTGCTACCTTAAATGCTTGTTCGATTTGTTCCAAACTGCTTTCGTTCCCAAGGCTCATCAGGGCATCATTGACCTGGATTGTCATGCGACCACTTTGACCAGGCACACAAAAGCTATCCCTGAGTGCAAAAAGGGCAGTAAGAGCGGAGGCCTCAGGTAGGTCGTTTTTAAATGCGTCCGCCAACTTATCCCAGAAACCTCCTGCTGTTTTAAAGGTATTGTATACCTCAGCAGGTGATGTTTCGGGGCCGGCATAGATCAGAAAATCACAGGCTCCCACCTCTATTTCGGAAGAATATAGCACATTGGCCTGCCTGATGGCGATTGCCGAAGAATCCGCCCGAATAAAACCGGTGACAAATGTTTTGGCTTCTTCCGCGCTGTAGCCAATCGCCATGTACTCATTCATTTTATCTGACAGGGTAGGAGCAAAGGGGTCATTGGCCCTGATGTAAAGGCCTAAAATAATACCTGCCACAGAAAAAAGCCCAAATGCGCCTATCCTGAGGCTTTTGATGGGATCCAGGAATTTTTCATTAAGCCCGATCAGTATGGCCAGCATGGAGGATATAGTACCGATAACTCCACTGACCACAGGAGAGACTGAAAGCCCCATCAAAAGCCCGAGAAAAAGCCCTATGCCCAAGCCATTGAAAATGGCGGATCCCCCCTGTAAAAGATTGGTTTTGGAGTGGGGAGGCCCACCAGGAAGCAATTCTTCAAATTTGCTTTTGACGGATTGATTTTCATCATTGGTTGATTCTTCCATAGTTGAGCAGGATGTAGGTTGCGGGAGTTAACTATGACTTTTTACTGGATTTTACCTTACAATATTTTACCCATACAATATATAAAGTAATATCATATTATTTTTTAATTTAACATAAAATAATATAATGTTAAATGGGGAAATTTTGAAAGATAGCGTGTTATTAAACCTGTGAAAATTTATGGGATAAACCAGTATTTTTTTACCGGAACCAAAATGACAGGATATCAATTGATGTTGCTCCTATGAATGATATGATTATCGCCTGTATTTTTCGTTTATTAAAAAATTTATTGGGAATTTGGTTTTTTTTTCCTATAATTATGCGGTATTTAATAGCATAGCCCAAATAACCAATATGAGTCAAGTTCCAAAATCGGATCTAGAGGTCAGTGCCGAGTTGCTCTGGGAATCGCTTAAATCCGGGGATAAAGATGCACTGGAGCAAGTGTACAGGCGATATATCAAGGAGCTCTTTAGGCTGGGTATATCCATCACCGGAGACGCCGATTTTGTCCAGGATTGCATTCAGGAACTTTTTATCGACTTATGGAAATACCGGGCCAATATCAAGACCACCGATAACGTCAAATTGTATCTTTTTAGGTCCCTTTCCAACAAAATCAACAAGGAGAGGAGAAAGGCCGCAAGAAGGGATGGGCATCAGCAGCAGGCGGCGGAAGGATACCCAATCATCCTTGAGAGTGTGGAAACTAAACTGGTGAATACCCAGCGTGAAGCATCGCTACAAAAGAAATTGGCCAATGCCATGAAAGATCTGCCCACCAGGCAAAACGAAGTCATCCAATACCTGTTTTTTGAGAACCTGTCCTACGAGGACACAGCCAAATTGATGGGCATCAATCTCCGGTCTGTCTATACATTGGCCTGGAAGGCACTATCTGCCTTAAAAAAAACCATTTTGTGGTTTGCATTTGCAATTACACTTTTTACGATTTAATCAATGATTATGTCTTAGTAGGATTTTTTTGATTGGCTAAATTGCCTGTAAGATTGTCATCATGCACAAAACCTAAATACCTTATTTCAATTCTCAGATTTCAATATAATTTGTCTGTTTTCCATTTTATTTCTCAGTAACTAATATAGCCTAAAATACTGGAAATCATCTTTTTGACCCTTTTTTTTATTCGGAGCTGTATCAGTGTGTGATAGAAAACTTGATTTTTCTTTAGTTTTTAAGGATAACTATTGAGTATTCTGGACTTAGATAAGTGAAAGCCTTCCATTGATGAGTAAGACCGAATATACCGTTGAAGATTTTATGTTGGACCCGGAGTTCCGAAACTGGGTGCTTTCCCCCGATGAGGAGGCAAAGGCCTATTGGGAGGCCTTCCTGGAAGAACATCCGGAGAAATACAAGGAGGTGAAATTGGCCCGCAGGGCCTTACTTAACCTTTCCAGAAATGTAACCGAGGTCAGTGAACAAAGGATAGAACATACCTGGTCTGCTATTAATAAAGGCATTGAGGACTTAGGTGAAGAAAAAGCAGAAAGGAGAGTGGTGCCTTTAAGCGCCCAAAGTACCCTCAAGCGTTTTGCCGATAGTCCTTATAAAAGGTCATATTCCCCCAAGCTACAGTTTTACAGGGTGGCCGCCATATTGGCAATAGCATTTTCTCTAGGCCTATTGTTCAGTTTAACCCACCAGGAAGCGGGTCTTGCACCCAAGGAAATTCCCTTGGTATATGAGCAGCATGTGGCCCCTCCAGGGGTGAAGTCCAACCTCACCTTGCAGGATGGATCCAAGGTGATACTCAACTCAGGAAGTACTTTACGGTATGTTAAGAATTTTGAAATGGACAGACGGGAGCTG
>PXCO01000299.1 GCA_003565295.1 Cyclobacteriaceae bacterium | reverse complement strand
TGCCGTAGCCAGAGACAAAGAAGAATTTTTAAATTGAACCTCAAATTCAGGAAGTTGCAGACCAGACGGCGAAACCTCAACAAAAATGGTGGACAGATCCTTCAGGGCAAAGGCATCTGCACTGGCGACGATTCCTAGGTAATCTGCAGTCACCTCTCCGGAAAATTCGAAATCGCTACTCCCCAAGGTAAGTTTGGCGCTTAAGCTTAAAGAAGGAGTAGAAGAGGACAGGGTTCCTTTGATATGCAGGTTTTCCAATGTTAGCGAATGGATACCGAAAACCCCTTTTATCGAATTGGCTTTGGCGTCCAGGGTTAGGATTCGGTTGTTTTCACTGACTTCCAATTGAAGAGATCCAGGATTTTGATCCGTAAGCCCATCCACGTCAAATTCTCCGGTAAGTTTTGGAATAATACTCCATTTATCATCCTTTTTCCTGATATCCAGTTGAAGAAAAGCTTGGGTTAAACTGACCCCCGGAAAGACTTGCTTGAAAAAGGGGGTTTGGGCAGATAGACTAAAATCCGTCGGTTTGATCTTTTCTTTCAGGGATTTGGTGGTGTTCGGGATTTTTCCAGTGAGCATGATGGACTCACCCGAAGCAAGGTATTCCTTAAAGGGGGTAAGTGGACCATCCATACGCAGCTTTCCCGCAAAGTTGACACCGGTGCCATCCAGCGAAAGCGTGACATCATCAAAGATAAAACCAGGAATGTCAGGGCCGTTAAAAGACTCGAAAAGATCCGAAAGCTTAAAATCGTTTAGTGGGGTGCCGACATCACCCTTCAAAAGAGTTTCCATTTTTTTATTTGGTTAATTTTACATTGGGTTCTATTTAAAATAGGTTATGACTGGCAATAGGGTGCACATGAGATATTGAAACCGGATTCTGATAAAAGTTCATGATGAAAATGGTTTATTTTTTTGAATAAGCCCAAATATCCTTGCGGTAAAGCCAAGTGACAAGGTAAAAAAAAATACCCGAAATCCATTAATAATCTGTGAGTTACGAATATTCAATGGAAGCGTGCTTTAGTGCTGGTTAAAGGGAAAAACATCGGGGAATTCTTTATTAATGGAGGGAGCCAAAAATGAGCTTCACCTAGTTGCAATAATTGTAAATCATCCCCCTCCATAAGGTGAATCCTTAAATAATGTTTAATTTTGGGCGGCTTAAGCAGAATATTTAATGATGGCAGAAGAAAACTACCAGAAAAAATCACTCGGAATTTTGGGTGGTGGGCAGCTTGGCCGCATGGTGATACAGGCGGCGATCAATTATAACATTGAGATTCACATCTTGGATCCCGATGCCAATGCCCCCTGTAAACACCTTAGTCCACGTTTTGTGCAGGGGAATTTGAAGGATTTTGATACGGTGTATGCCTTTGGCAAAGGGTGTGACATCATCACCATTGAAATAGAACACGTTAATACAGATGCCCTGGAGCAGTTGGAAAAGGAAGGGAAAAAGGTTTTTCCCCAGCCGCATATCATTCGCCTCATCCAGGACAAAAGGAAACAAAAGCAGTTTTACAAGGAAAAGGGCATCCCCACATCACCATTTATCTTGACAGAGAACAAGCAAGACGCGCAAGCTCAGATGGGCTTCTTGCCTGCGGTTCATAAACTGGGTAAAGAAGGGTATGATGGCAGAGGGGTCCAGCTAATCCGGACTGAGCAAGACCTTGACAAGGCCTTTGATGCACCTGGTCTGCTGGAGAAATTTGTGGATTTTGACAAGGAACTCGCCGTGATTGTGGCCAAAAATGAAAGGGGAGATATCAAGACTTTCCCGGTGGTGGAATGTGCCTTTCACCCGGTGCATAATCTAGTGGAGTTTCTGTTTTCGCCGGCGGAAATACCGGCATCCATTGAAAAGGAAGCGAGGGCTTTGGCCGAAAAGGTAATCGAAGAGCTGGGCATGGTGGGTATTCTGGCTGTAGAGCTGTTTTTGACCAAAGAAGGTAAATTGTTGGTCAACGAAATCGCCCCTAGGCCTCACAACAGTGGACATCATACCATTGAGGCCAACGGGGTAAGCCAGTTTGAACAGCATATCCGTGCGGTGATGAATATGCCCCTGGGGGACACTTCGGCAAGGTCTTCCGCGGCCATGGTAAATGTGCTGGGAGAGGACGGCTACACCGGTGAGGCATATGTGGAGGGCATTGACGAATTACTTAAAGAAGAAGGGGCCTATCTCCACTTATATGGGAAGAAACTGACCAAGCCATTTAGGAAAATGGGGCATGTGACCATATTGGATTCCGATTTGGCCGCACTGAAATCAAAAGCCCAGCGCATCAAAGAAACCATAAAAATAAAAGCCTAAACGAATGGACAAGCAAGTAGGAATTATCATGGGAAGCCAATCTGATCTACCCGTAATGAAGGAGGCGGCCTTGGTACTGGAGGAGTTAGGGGTGGGGTACGAACTTACCATTGTGTCTGCACACCGTACTCCGAAGCGCATGATAGAGTATGCCGAGAATGCCAAATCCAGGGGCATAAAGGTGATCATCGCTGGGGCCGGCGGTGCCGCACATTTACCTGGAATGGTGGCTTCCCTTACTACATTACCGGTGATTGGCGTACCCGTGAAATCCTCCAACTCCATAGACGGCTGGGACAGTATCTTGTCCATTCTCCAGATGCCTGCTGGGATACCAGTGGCCACTGTGGCACTAAACGGAGGGAAAAATGCGGGGATATTAGCAGCGTCCATAGTGGGTGCTTATGAAGAAAAAGTGGGTGAAAACCTGGCCCGGTTTAAGGAGGGTCTGCGACAAAAGGTTGAGGAAAGTGCCCGTGAAATCGAAGGACAAGGCTGGAAGAACTAAGAAACATCCTCACCCAGGCACCGAAAGTTCATTAAGACCAGCTATGCCTTTAGTGAGGATGTGTAGGGGTTTTTAGAAATTTAATTTTACCTGTACGGGTACCCTATTCGTTACGATATCGAATACAGGGGATTTTTTGACGAAGGATTCGAGCTTGGCTTTTTCTTCCTCGCCCAGGTCACCTTCTATTTGAAAAGAGACGCGTATGTCCTGGTATCCGTTTCTCACGCTTTCATCAAGGCCAAGAAATCCCTGAACATCCAAGTCCCCTTCTAGGTGGGAAGATACCTTCTCCAGGGAGATCCCATTTGCGGCGGCGTGAAGCACTAGGGTGGTGGTCATACATC
The DNA here is from genome assembly GCA_003565295.1 of Cyclobacteriaceae bacterium. GTDB lineage: Bacteria > Bacteroidota > Bacteroidia > Cytophagales > Cyclobacteriaceae > Pleomorphovibrio. The sequence continues at coordinate 14,644 of PXCO01000299.1, read as the reverse complement.
CAGCTAATCCGTGCAGTATATATTCCACAGGGTTGGCACCTTCATTTGCGCCAAGTAAGATAGGAGGTTCGCTGTTGTCATAAACAAAGGGCTTTTTTCGTGAGGTGTCTTCCTGACCCCCTCCGTAAAAATCCTGTATCCAACTTCGGTTGTGCCCGCCATTGATCCATTGGTTGTTTACCCTGAATTCAAACTTTGCAATCTCAGGATTGGACTGGATGGCTTCTATGGTGCCTACCATCTGTTCCAGGCTGAACCCATTGGCATAGCCCGCCCTTTCTTTCTTTTTCTTTACTTTTTTCATGGTTTTTTCATTTTTGATTGATTGAGTTGGATTTCCGGGGCCTGCACTGAGGTGGAAGGCTGCGGTGAAAATCATGAGGGCAATGATGCCTTTTTGCACCCATGAAGGTTTGATTAAATTTTTCATGTTGTTATTTGTTTTTTGTTTGACATGATTACCCCATGTCCATTCCGGTGCCAAGCATTAAAAAATGCCCTGAGGCCCCATTTTCATAGTTTTCAGGGCACGAAAATTCGCTATTGGCGAAATTTCGAGAGCACGATTGACGAGATATCGTCAGTTTAAAATAACCTTTAGAGGCCGAAGGCCTTGATTTTGGAATGAAAGGTAGTGGGAGGGATACCTAAAAGATTTGCAGCACCTGTCTTGCCGGAGATTTTCCCATTACAACGTGCCAGGGCTTTTAGCAGATTTTCTTTTTCGAGTTGAATCAACTCATGCTGGGTCAGTATTTTTGAGGGAAGCTGATGTTGAACAAGCTTTTCTACCTGCCCCCTAATAGGTATGAATCTTTCCAGCTCAATTTCCTCCCCTGGGGATAGGATTACTGCCCTTTCCATGATATGTTGTAATTCACGTACATTGCCCGGCCAATCATACGCCAAAAGTATTTCAATTTGCTGCTGATGCAGGGGCCTCATTTTTTTACCCAGTTTTTTGGTGTAGATTTTTATATACTGATCTGCCAGCAAAATCACGTCTTTCCCCCTTTCCCGCAAAGGGGGAAGGGTAATAGGAATCACACATAGCCTATAAAACAAATCCTCCCTGAACCTACCTTCCTGGACCATAGTGTAAAGGTCTCTATTGGTGGCTGCAATTATGCGTACATCCACTTTTATGGATTTGCTGCCTCCAATGGATTCAAACTCGCCTTCCTGAAGGGCCCTAAGTAGTTTGGGCTGAAGCTCCAGTGGTAGTTCTCCTATTTCATCCAGAAAGAGAGTGCCTCCATCTGCGATCGAAAACCTCCCTTCTCTTCGCTGCAATGCACCTGTAAAAGAACCTTTTTCATGGCCAAAAAACTCGCTTTCCATCAAATTGGCAGGGATCGCGGCACAATTGGCCACCACAAAGGGCATGGATGTCCTCGGGCTGCTTTGATGAATTAGCCGGGCCATCACTTCCTTCCCTGTGCCGGACTCCCCCTGCAATAGTACCGTGGCGTTGCTATTAGAAAGTAGTTTTATTTCTTCAAAAACCTGCAAAATGGCAGGGCTTTCGCCGATTACATTTTCGCCATCCCGGAAGTGACGATTGGAAATTTCATCTTCCAGGATTTTGATTCTGCTTTCTGCCCTTTTCAATGGCTTTAAGTCTTTTAAGATGAGGGTTAAGTAGGGTTCATCTTTAATGGAATAGTGGCTTAGGGATAAAAAAACGGGATGTGGCTTGCCTTCTTTGTCGAGGATATGGCCTTCTTCATTTGACTTTTCTAGGGGAGGGAGTGTGTTCTTTTCCCGTAATGTATTAAGGCAGGTTCTAAGCAGCCGGGTAGTTTCTTGCTCGAACAATCCAAGCGCCAATAGCCCGCTAAATGCTGAGGAGTCTATTCCGAACAAACGGGAGGCAGCTGGATTGGACATACGTACAAATCCCCAGGCGTCCAATTCCAAGATGGCCTCCTGCATGTTGTCTATAAGTGAGGTTAGCCTTTTCTTTTTTTCCTGCAACTGCTCTACATATTCCTGTCGAATCAATTCCCCATTGGCCCTTTGAAGAAAAAAATTAAATAATGCTTCTTGTAACTCATTGGGGTAAAGAGGTTTGTCATCAAGTACTGCCAGATGGCCGATGACTTCTCCATTTTCATCTAATAAAGGGTATCCCAAATAGCTTACAGCACCTAAAGGTGGCAAGTCAGGGTCTTTAGGATAAAGCTTTACCACATTGGAGGAGACAACAAGACAGGATTTTTTGGTCACCACTTGCTCACAGGGGGTATTGGCTAAATCATACTCATAGGTATCCACATATCCCCCACTCAGCCAAAATGCCAAGGATTGAAGCCTGTTCTCGGCAGTTAAGAGCTTGGTTACCCATGCCCCTTTTACCTTCAATGACTCCGCAAGGTGCCTGACCAATGCCCGGAAAAATTCCTTTCCATACAAATTATGCGTATGCGTGAGTATGGTTTTAATCAGTTCCCCTTCAATGGGGATATCCACTTTGGCTTTCATAAGAGGAAGGTTGTGGCACACGCTTAAAGGGATATCACATGTGATATCAAATATAATGAATTAGCGTTTCAAAATTATACAAGTTGGTTTACAACCTGTTGAAAAGCATTCTTGAACCACAAATTATTTGAGTAGTGCTACCATAAATTTGTTTAATTTGAGGACTTGGTTTATCTTTTATGCTTAATCCCTAAAAATAAACCCTCAATGAACGAAAGAATAAACACCTCCCTACACTCCATCAGCCTGGCATTGGTCTTTGCCTTGGTTGCTTGGTATTTTATCGCTGCCGATATTGCTTTTGGCTATTTGCTCACTTTGCTGATTGTCGGTCTGATCATCATAGAGATCATCAGCCTAAGCATTATCTCCAAGGTGTATCCCGAAAGCCATACCTCTTTCAAAATTGGTATCATTGCCACACTTTTTATTTTATTAGGGATCAAGTCCATGCTGCCATCCTTATTTGTGCCCATCAGCATTGCAGTGATCGCAATTAATTTTCTTTACAACTTCTACACTAACAACAAACGCAGGAAGGGGGCATTCAAGCGAAAGAATACCAAGCGGAGAAGATTTTAGGCATGAATTTTGGTATACGTGTTTTTATAATCGGTAATGGTCAAAAGGCAAATGAAATCGAGCATGGTGTGAGCAACACGCAAAATGATAATTCAGAAATTCTCAGGTTTTTGCCCGCTTTAAGCCAGTTTCAATTGACCCCTAATGATAATTATAGTAAAATGAATTCTAGTTTAACTTTAAAGGATAGGAGAGCAGTAGGAATACGATTTCTTCTTTATATTTTGATTCTATTCGTGAACCTACCTATTTCTGGATTTGGACAGGAAAAACTGAACAGACTGGTGGAGGAGCGAGAAAAGTTGCACAGGTCTTGGCAGGCCTCTGAGGAACAAAAGTCTGGGATTTTTGGTAACCGTACCAAAAAAGATATGATTGCCACTAACGAATGGATGGAAAGAATTATCAAGAAGGATAATCAGATCATGGCAGAGCTGGAAATGTTGAAGAATATTGAGACGGCCGAAATCAGCCATGATAAGGAGGATTATAAATATATAGCTCAAAAGCAGCAACACGATATCAATGCCCTTAAAAGGTCCCTAGTGGGTAAGGACGAGGAAATTGCAGCTATCAAGGCTTCAAAGAGAGGATACGAATGGGCGGTGTTTTGGCTGGGATTGGTAGTTATCGCTTTGACAATCATGCATTACCGCAAGGCAAAGCGCAATAGAGGGGAAGGGGCTATTTTTTCTGCAGATTTCTCCAGGCATAAACAAGCATAGGGAGTTCCGCATAACTTTTTACGCCGGATTTCACCCCCTGTGTCTTTAAATATAAGTCATTGGACCGTTTGCTAAGTTCTAGAAACAATGGTCGAATGGACAAAATATTCTCCCTTATGGATTTCAGGTCATTACGGATTCCCGAGGGAACATTTTCCACAAAAGTTTCATAGCTTTCCGGATTAATCCTGTAGAGGTCATTTAATTGATAGCGAAATAACCTCATTTGCCCGGTATATTGCATCAATAGGGAAGAACTATGGGTGCAAACCACCCAGGCAATGAAATTTGCCTCTCCTTCATCGGTGACCCCGTAGCTGTGGGCAAGTTCATGTGCTACGGTAAAAGGTTTTTCTAGCGGATGTAAACTCGGATCTATATAGCTTTCCCCAGTAAAGGGGAAGTAAATACCGTAAATACCCATTTTTCTCATGAAACCTTTAGGATAAAATTCCCTGGCCCTGGGCCTTCCTGCGGGGTTTAAGCCTAAAATAAGGAGATTGTCCTCCATTTCCCGCCTCACCAGCTTTTCCAAGTCTGAATAAGGAATGATATCTTCGATGGGAAGCGTGTCACTTCTTATCCCAGTCCTAAGCCGTTCAAGTTCCTGAAGTGTATATTTAATTTCATCTAGCAATAGTTGCTCATCCAGGGGGGTAGGGCTGATTCCAATTTGTTCGTACACAGGCACCCTTTGGTAGTTATATCCCCAGAGTAGGAGAAAAAAAAACATAAGCAGCCCAAGGCCATTCAATGAATTTCTTAGAGCGAAGAAAAATCTATTGGTAATCCCTTTGTTATTGGCTATTCGGAGAATAAAACCTACAAATATCAGGATGGAGATAGACAAAAAAAGGTAAAAGGAGGGAAATGGAAGCTTTGACAGACTTACATCAATGATTTTTCGGATTACGGGGAAAAATGTTCGCGAGTAGTATGTTTCAGTAAGTGAGGGAAATAAACCCGCCACCCAGCGTATGATCAATGCCGCTAAACCCAGAATAAACCAAGTCCAGTTTCCCTTCCCTATGCCCTCCTTCACTTTAAATAAATGGATTATACACCTTCTGCCTCCACACCTTTGACTTCCTCGGGAAGCATACGGGTAAGCAAATTTTCTATGCCGGCCTTAAGGGTGACGGTACTTGAGGGACATCCGGAACATGCACCCTGAAGCAATACTTTTACAATCCCATCCTGGAAACTGTGAAAAACAATGGCTCCCCCATCCTGTTCCACTGCAGGCCGGATATATTCATCCAATATGCCCTTGATTTTCTTTACCGTTTCTGAATCGTTCTCATCAAAAAGAGGGTCTTGATCAAAGTCTGCATTTACCACGGCCTTACCTTCTTCCAGGTAGGATTTGATGTGATTCCTGATCACCTCTTGAATTTCAGCCCAGCTCACCTCCTCATTTTTGGTGACGGTGACAAAATTTGCCGCTATAAACACCCGTTCCACTGCCGCAAAGTTGAACAGCTCCTTGGCTAAGGGAGAGTCTTTGGCGCTTTCCTGGTCAGGAAAATCAAAGCTGATCCCATCATCTGCCAACATGAAGTTGGCCACAAACTTGAGGGAGTTTGGGTTGGGATTTGCTTCCATATAAAGGTGAACGGGTCGCTTTTGTGCTTGTAACATGTTTTTTCTATTTTCTTTAGTGGCTAAACGCTGCTTAGGTCTTTTGGGTTCAAAAAGACGGGCATTAACCCTCCGTGGTTGTGGTTAATGGGTTGGATGCTCGGATGAGCCCATCTGGCAGCTCCCCCTCTGTGGAGGCTACCACCGTGCAAACCATGGCATCACCTGTCACATTCACGATGGTCCTAAACATGTCCAGAATTCTATCCGGTGCCAGGATCAGTGCAATTCCTGCCGCAGGCACTGAAATAGACTCCAACACGATGATCAACATGATGATGCCGGCACCCGGTACACCTGCCGTCCCTATGGAGGCCAAGGTGGCAGTAAGTACAATCATTAATTGCTGGGTCAGGGAAAGGTCCAGACCCAATGCCTGGGCAATAAAAACCGCAGCCACTCCTTGGTAAAGGCTCGTGCCATCCATATTGATGGTGGCACCCAAGGGAAGCACGAAGCTACTCACCTCCTCTGAAACGCCAAGTTCCTCCTCCACCTGCTTCATGGTGACGGGCAGGGTGGCAGAGCTGGAGCTGGTGGTAAATGCAAGCAACTGGGCCGGGCGAATGGCTTTGAAAAAATCAAGGTATTTCACCTTGGTGAAAAGCTTCAGAATCATGGGATAGGTAAACATGATCATAAAGAAAAGCCCTCCTAAAACCACAAGACTGTATTTGAGCAGTGCCAATAAAAGCTCCAAGGCAGAATCTGGATTGTCACCTGTGATTTCCACGATCAGGGAGGCCATTAATGCAAACACTCCATAGGGGGCTATCAGCATGATGAAGCCTACAATTTTGATAATGATGTCATTTAGTCCGTCAAAAAAGGCGATGACCGGGGCACCTTTTTCCCTGGGAATTTGGAGCAGGGCTATGCCCACCAATATCGCAAAAAATACCACCTGCAACATATTTCCATTGTTTGCAGCAGCGCCAAATACATTCTCAGGAACCATTTCCACCAGTGGCTGAAGGGGGCTTTGTTCCCTCAGCAGTTCGGCCTGTGTGGTTTTTGCCCCCACGTTATCATCATAGAGGCTCATCAGGTTGTCCCGGGTTTCGGGCGGTAGACTTTTGCCAGGCTTAAAGATATTTACCGCTATTAAACCCAAGCTTACTGCGATTATCGTAGTCACCATATAGGTGAGTATGGTTTTCCCACCTATACGGCTAAGTTTGGAAATATCCCCCAAATTCGAGACCCCAACGATGAGGGAGGCCAGTACCAGGGGCACGGCAATCATTTTCAGGGCATTGATAAAAATGGTGCCAATGGGTTTGATGTAATCGAGTATGAATGCTGCGCCTATCCTGAATTGCACCACGGCAAGGCCCAGCATCAATCCCAGCACCAACCCAATGATAATTTGGGTATGAAGGGGTAGTTTTTTTTTCATAAGTCAGTGGTTGTGTAAAGTGGTCGTGTTATAGTTTGCTCAATCGGTTTAAAAGTAAGAAGTCGGCCAGCACTAGAGCGCACATGGCCTCCACAATGGGTACCGCCCTGGGTACCACACATGGGTCATGTCTGCCTTTTCCTGATACGGTGGTGCTTTCACCGGTTTCGTTGACACTCTCTTGATCTTTCATTATGGTGGCCACTGGTTTAAAGGCCACGTTGAAATAAATATCTTCTCCATTGGAAATCCCACCCTGAATGCCACCGGAATGATTTGTACGTGTCCTTACCCGGTCGCCTTCCATGTAGAAGGGGTCGTTATGTTCCGAACCTCTCATGCTCACGCCCTCAAACCCAGAGCCGTATTCAAATCCTTTGACCGCATTGATGCTGAGCATAGCCTGGCCCAAGGCCGCGTGTAGCCTGTCAAATACAGGTTCGCCCAGTCCAACTGGAACCCCCTGTGCCACACAGGACACCACCCCGCCTATGGTGTCCCTACTTTTTCGAACTTCGTCAATAAGGGCGATCATTTTCTCGGCCATTTCCGGGTCAGGGCAACGTACGATATTGGATTCGGTTTGGTTGAAGTCGAGCTCCTGATAGGGCTTTTCCAATTTCAACTCCCCGGCTTGGCTCACATAAGCATGGATATCCACACCAAAGGATTTTAAGAATAGTTTTGCAACCGCTCCGGCGGCCACCCTTGCAGCAGTTTCGCGGGCGCTGCTTCGTCCACCTCCCCTGTAATCCCTAAGGCCAAATTTTTGTTGATAGGTATAATCGGCATGGGAGGGGCGGTACTTATCTGCAATGTGACTGTAATCCTTACTTTTCTGGTCAGTATTTAAAACAATGATGGAAATAGGCGTACCGGTACTTTTACCGTCAAAAACCCCTGACAAAATCTGGAACTCATCCTCCTCTTTTCTTTGGGTAGTGATTTTGGATTGGCCGGGTTTGCGCCGCTGCATTTCCTGCCTTATAAAGGCCTCGTCAATGGGTACCCCCGCAGGGCAACCGTCGATAATGACTCCCAGGCCTTTGCCATGTGATTCACCGAATGTGCTGATAGTGAATACCCTACCGAACGAATTACGCATGTATTATCTTTTCTTGTAAATCAAAACTCCCAATAATACCACCGCACCTAGCAGCAATACATTGATAAAAACCGAAAAATAGTATTTATATTTTTGGTTTGAAAGCTTATTGTCCTCAACTTCAATCAAGTCGTAAATTCCTCCTAGGCGGGAAGAAGAGATTGCCTGGTTGATTTTGCTTTCCCCGGATACCTTTAATACCGCATTGGGTCTGAGGGTATCATACTTATCCATGTTGGGGTTGAAATAAATCCATTCGAAATGGTCCTTCAGCGCTACCTCTTCGGGTTCGTTGAGGGTGATGAAGTAGCTGAATTCCTTCATTCCCGTCACTTTCCCCCTACCTTTATTGATTTGGATCTTTTCATTGGGATCAAAGGTGTTGAGCTTTTGGGCATTTTTTTTCCTGGGTTGCCGGATGGAACTGATGTTTCCTTCACCGCTGATGGCGAATTGATAGGTGATACCCTCTCCGGTAGTCACCTCTTTTTCGGTAAAGTTTTCCCTTAGCTGGAAACTCCCCACACTCACCTCATTTTTGAGTGGATGAGGAGGAAGGGGTTTCACCTTTATGGTCTTGGGCTGGGAATAAAAAGTCTTGAAGTCCTGAAGCCTATTGCTGCCAAAAAAGCTGGGATTTCTGGCCACCTTGTATTTTATCATTTCCCACTCCACAGTAGGGAAATTGATTTCTCCAGCATTAAAAGGGAAAAAAGTAGCCTGATATACTTTTAATTTCGTCCATCGTTTGCCGTTAAAGTCCACCTTTTCGGGTTGAATGCTGGTGATGTTGAAATTTTCTTCCCAGGCATTTGAGGGCTTGATATTGTTGATGATCTTCTCAAGTTGCTTTCCCGGCTCATGGAAGGTGAAGGGGGCCTGATTGGTTTCTGACATGTAGAAGGCCATGCTCACATTAAACCCTTCTCCCACATATACCTCATCTTTATCCACGCTAAGGGCAAAAAAAGCGTCATCTTCTACTTCCACAAATTCGGGTTCCTCGTTATTCCTGCTCCCCCCAAAAAAATCGTCAAAGGGATCCAAGGCTCTTCCCCTGCTTGCTTGACCTGACCGGGCGTCTACCACATTGATGGTTTGGCCGGATGAGCTGATCTCCTTTCCATTCACACTAATGGTAAAATCATTTAAGGTAAACTGCCCCTTTCTTAATGGTTTGTAATATTGAATGACACTATTGGTACTACTCATTTGGCCATTTACAATATTCATGGAGGAACTTTGGGAAACCCCCTGCTTTTGGAAGCCTGAAATTTCAGGAAGCTGATCGTAAGACCTGATCTTTTCCTCCGCTACAGTGATTTTTATGGTGAAAGTTTCGTTCAACGCCACCTCATTTGGTCCCAGCTCCACCTTGATTTGCTGGGCATTGGACTGTGTCAAAACAGTTAGGGTGAATAATACTAAAGCAAGTAGGCTTTTCGTTAAAGACATAGATGATCTTTGACAGACGATTTTGCAAATAAACAAGTATATTTTAAACGAAACAAATCTATGAAAGTATCGTAAGAACTGTTAATATTATTTAAACTTACTAAACCAAACTAAAACCAATGAACCATGATTGAATATGTTAAGACCATTTTGCTAAAGGTGAGTTTTGACAAAAAACTTTTCGAGAAAGAGTTGCGTAAGGGCCTAAATTTACTGGTCCCCTCCGAAGTGGAGGAATTTAAGAATTGGTGCTACAGGACTTTTTCAAAAGTCTATGAACCGGTACTGAATAAGTACTTTATTAAACTAGCTGGTTGATCCAGAACCCTCTTCGGAAGAAGGGGGTTTTTGCTTTAAAAACCGGATGTTTCTTTTTAGTCCTTCCCATTTAGTACGTTTCAAGGCAGATTTCTGAAATATCTTCCCAAAAGTTTCCCTTGTAAGCTCCTCCCAGTCAGCGTTATCCATTTCCTTCATGAGGGGGTTGGGATTAAATTCAGGTTCCCGGTGGGGTTTGGAAAACCGGTTCCAGGGGCACACATCCTGACAGATGTCGCAGCCAAACATCCAGTTTTCAAATTTACCTTTCATTTCCTTAGGCAACTCCTCTTTAAGCTCAATGGTAAAATAGCTGATGCAGCGGGAGCCATCCACCACCCCTGACTGAGGGATGGCATCTGTAGGGCAGGCATCCAGGCACTTGGTACAGGTTCCACAATAATCCCCACTAAAAGGCGGGTCAGGGGCTAAGGGCAAATCAACGATCAGTTCTGCCAGAAAAAAAAAGCTGCCCATTTGCCGGTTCAGTAGTAGACTGTTTTTGCCTTGCCATCCCAGCCCTGCACGCTGTGCCCATTGCCTTTCCATCACAGGGGCACTATCTACAAAAGCCCTTCCACCAAATTCCCCAATATCTTCTTTGAGAAGAATGAGCAGTTTTTTAAGTTTGTCTTTGACCACAAAGTGATAATCTTTCCCGTAAGCGTATTTTGCAATTTTGAGGTTTTCCCTGTTTTCCGGGAGTTTTTCTTGTGGGAAATAATTATAAATGAGGCTGACCACAGACTTTGCCCCTTCCACCAGTTTTCTGGGATCCAGTCGTTTATCAAAGTGATTGGCCATATAGGCCATTTTCCCATGATAATTTCGCTTAAGCCAATCCTCTAGTTTAGGGGCCTCTTTTTCCAAAAACTTGGCCTCTGCAATACCGCAATGGTCAAACCCCAGTTCCCTGGCACGGGACTTAACGATGGTGGCATATTTCTCCGGTGAAGCCATAGGTTAGCCAAACAGGGAGCCCGTGCTGCCCCCTGTTTCCGGTCGAATATTTAAATGTTTATAGGCCAATTCGGTAGCTGCTCTTCCCCTACTGGTCCTTTTCAGATAGCCTTCTTGGATAAGAAATGGTTCATAAACTTCTTCTATGGTTTCGGCTTCTTCACCGCAGGCAGTAGCAATGGTGGATATGCCCACTGGTCCGCCCCTGAATTTTTGGATAATGGTGCTCAAAATCCGGTTGTCCATTTCATCCAGCCCATTTTCATCCACGTCCAAAGCATCCAGAGCAATTTTTGCAATGGAGAGGTTAATGGTACCATCTCCTTTTATCTCCGCAAAATCCCTGGTCCTACGTAAGAGCATATTGGCGATCCTTGGAGTACCCCTACTTCTTCGAGCTATTTCATAGGCGGCTTCATCGGTGGTGGGCGTCCCAAGGATCCCTGCTGACCTGCTTACGATATCCGTCAACAATTTGGCATCATAATATTCCAGTCTGGCATTGATGCCAAATCTGGCCCTTAATGGGGAGGTAAGCAATCCGGAGCGGGTAGTGGCTCCTATGAGCGTAAAAGGGTTCAGAGAAATCTGAACAGACCGGGCATTTGGCCCTGAATCTAACATGATGTCTATCCGGAAATCCTCCATGGCTGAATAAAGATATTCTTCTACTATTGGGTTTAGCCTGTGGATTTCATCGATAAAAAGTACATCTCCTACCTCTAGATTAGTGAGCAGCCCCGCCAAATCTGAGGGTTTGTCCAATACCGGGCCTGAAGTAATTTTTAGACTTGAGCTCAGTTCATTGGCAATGATGTGACTCAGGGTGGTCTTGCCCAGTCCCGGGGGGCCATGCAAGAGGACATGGTCCAGGGATTCGGCTCTTTTTTTCGCAGCCAATACGTAAACTTTGAGGTTGTCCACGATTTTTTGCTGCCCGGTAAAATCGTCAAAGCTCAGCGGACGCAGGGCTTTTTCCACTTCCCGGTCGGCCTGGCTTAAGCCTTCCTCATCGCCTCTCAGATAATCTTCTCTCATTCCTTTAGGGTTACTGTCACAAATATAGGAATTTCATCCTAGGGATAAACCTGTTTTGTTCATGCAAGGTAATCCAGGCCTATAACCCTCAATTTTCTGCGGAATTAAAGAAATTTAGGTTTAACTTTCGGGGAAATTTCTAACCATCACAGGCAGCATGCATAAAAACGCCAGGAAAAACATCATTTATAGCCTTGTGTTACTCATAGTGGTGTTTTTGGTTTACCTATACCGGCAGAGAGATACTTCCCCCCAACCGCCTTCCACATCACAATCTCAAAGGATGGTAGTTTCCGGCACCACTATGGGCACTACTTATAGGGTGGTATACTTAGACGATCAATACAGAGATTATAAGCAAGGAATCGATTCGTTGCTTAGGGTTTTTAATCAATCGCTTTCCACCTACATTCCGGACTCAGAAATCAGTAGGTTCAACTTGGAGGATTCGATCCGATTCACACTCCCTTATTTTTTACCAGTTTTGGAAGCGAGCAAAGAGGTTTATGAACATACGGAAGGGGCATTTGACCCCACCGTGGGACCCTTGGTAAATGCCTGGGGTTTTGGGCCGGAAGGAGCAAGCAGGAAAGATAGTACCGAAATCAAGGAACTGCTGAAGCTTGTGGATTTCGGGTTGGTGGAATTTGATAGCGCAAGCGCCAGGAAACTCCAACCGGGCCTTTATCTAGATTTCAGTGCCATTGCAAAGGGTTATGGTGTGGATGTGGTAGCTGAGTTTTTGCATCAAAAAGGGATATCCAATATGCTGGTAGAAATAGGGGGAGAACTAGTGGCAAGGGGGCTGAATGAGAATGGTGAACTTTGGCGTGTGGGGGTTTCCCAACCTGATGAAGAGGGCAGGGCCGAGGAGCTTTACAGCATTATTGCCCTGGAAAATCAAGCCCTGGCCACATCGGGCAATTATAGGAATTTTTACGTGGAGGATGGGCAAAAATTTTCCCACACCATAAGTCCCTTTACAGGGTATCCTGTCAGGCATGGATTGCTTTCTGCTACAGTTATAGCCAAGGACTGTATGCGTGCAGATGCCTATGCCACGGCAATGATGGTAATGGGCACTGAGGCATCCAAACAACTTCAGCAACGAGTGGAGGGGTTGGAAATATTATTGATATTTAATGACGAAGAAGGGCAGTTGCAGTCTTTTGTTAGTAAGGGGTTGGAGCCCTATGTGACCATGGTACAGGAAAACAAAGAAAACGCCCAAGCAGAATAGCGGATCATGACCTGGAATTTCATCATTTTATTTTTCACTTCTCTGGCAGCTGGTAGCTTGGCCGTGTTTATCCCAAAATGGAAGGAAAAGGACTTTAAGATGGCCCTGATTTTCGCCGGTGCCTACCTGTTTTCCATTACCATCTTGCATTTGCTTCCAGAGTTATTTGCCGATCATGACTCAGCATACTTTATGGGGCTTTACATCTTGCTGGGTTTTTTGCTTCAGCAAGTACTGGATTATTTGTCTTCAGGTATAGAACATGGGCATATCCATCATCCTGGCGGACATGGAATGGGTAATTCCGTTTGGACGCTGATGATAGGGTTGTTTTTACATGCATTTTTGGAAGGCACCCTTTTGTCCAAACAGCCCACCTTGCTGCATCACCACCATGGGAGTGAGACCTTAATGATCGGTATTTTGTTGCATAAGATGCCCGAGGCCTTTGCACTTGTAGCAGTGTTGCTCACCCGTTTGAATAAGCGGAAGACATTTGCTCTTTTGGTCTTATTTTCCTTGGCTTCCCCTTTTGGCATGCTATCTACGGATTGGTTATACGGTAACGCCATTATTGGTTCAGGGGCTGTAAATGTGCTTTTTGGGCTGGTAGCGGGCGGATTTCTTCATATCTCCACTACCATCTTCTTTGAGAGCAGCCCACAGCACAAGTTCCAACTAAGAAAGCTCTTGATCATCCTTTTGGCCTCGGGTCTGGCCATTTTGTCAGAGTATATCATTTGATAGAATGATAGAATTTATTTCCCGTGTTCAGTCTCCATTTTGCCATTGATTAAAACTTTGCCGGATTTTTAGCTAGCTGAAAATTTAAATGTTAATTTCAGCCAATTATTTTCATGAATGACCTTGATAATTGCCTGTATTATCTAAAAAAGAAAAATACGGATTCATGAAAAAATTAACCCATTATGGGTAATGATTTGTGAATTGAACTTTCCGACATATCGTTTAACACTTATTACTTTCGTATTAACCCTTATGCCTTACGAACTTTAAAGTTACATTTGGCAGGACAAATTCATTTCCAAAACACTATGGATGATAAAAAGCAACGAATGAAAGACTATTGGCGCAGAAACATCAAAATTTTGTTTGCCCTATTGGCCATCTGGTTTCTTGTCTCATTTGGATTTGGGATCCTATTGGTGGAACCCTTGAATGCCATACGTATAGGTGGCTTTAAATTGGGCTTTTGGTTTGCCCAGCAAGGTTCCATCTTTACTTTTGTGGTGCTCATTTTTGTATATGTATACAAAATGAACAAGCTGGATGAGGAATTTGATGTAAACGAAAAATAAACCCAAAAATGGAAATACTTACCTGGACTTATATTTTGGTGGGCCTATCATTTGCGCTTTACATTGGCATTGCCATATACACGAAAGCATCTTCTACAAAGGAGTTCTACACAGCCGCAGGGGGGGTGTCTCCCCTGGCCAACGGAATGGCCACCGCCGCTGACTGGATGTCTGCGGCTTCCTTCATTTCTATGGCGGGGATCATTGCCTTTTCCGGATATGATGGTTCGGTGTATCTTATGGGCTGGACTGGAGGTTATGTCCTATTGGCATTATTGCTTGCACCCTATTTGAGGAAATTCGGGAAGTTTACCGTCCCGCAGTTTATCAGGGCAAGATTCTATTCGAAATCCGCTTCAGCCGTAGCTGTCATATGCC
>PXCO01000123.1 GCA_003565295.1 Cyclobacteriaceae bacterium | reverse complement strand
TTTTCCCGGCGCCTCCAGGAGCTGATGGAGTTCGCAAGGCTTTACAGGGACCGGGTGGGCCTGCCTTTCACTTGCCTGACCAGTCCCATGACCCTGACGGAGAAAAAACTCGAAACGCTCACGGAAGCGGGGCTGGGATCGGTGCAGATGGGGGTGCAAAGCGCGAGCAGCAGGACCTCGAGGCTCTACTGGAGGCACTTCATGTCCCGGGAGCGCATTCTTGAAGCCATGCGGCTTTTGAGCAGGCACGAGGATAAGCTGGGGGCTCCCCATTACGACTTCATCATCGACAATCCCTTTGAAAGCCTCGAGGATGAACTGGAGACTCTCCGGTTCATCGCCTCCATTCCGCGCCCCTATTTCCTGAGGACCTTCAGGCTGCACCTCTACCCGGGCACGTCGCTCTTTGACCTGGCGGAAAAGGAGGGGATCCTTCCGGCAAGGGGCGAGCTGAGTGAGCGGTGGCATCACCTGGGTACCTCCCCCATGACGTACACCAAGTTGCTCTTTCGCGTCTTTTCCCGCCCTCGCCTGCCGGCATGGCTGTTGAGGGCACTCATCGCTCCCCCCCTGCCCCGGCTCTTCAGCCGCAGGCTTTTTCAGCCTCTTTTTCCCTTTCTGTATTCTTTGTACAAAAGAGGGAGGAAAAAGACGCCCCCGTCTTCCACGGGGTTGTGTTCAAAGGCTCAAACAGGGCATTGAAGGAGCTTTTTTTCCAGGTTGGCTTTGGCTTGTGCCCCCTGCCTTTTCAGGCCGAAGCCCCTGCACAGGGAGTCAGGACAATGAAGACCATGCTCATAAAGATCGTTCTTGTGTGGACGTTGGCGGTTCATTCCACGGGCTTGTGGTTTGCCGGGAGTGTCCATGCTCAGGACAGTCTTTCCAGGGGCCTGGCGGCCCAGATGGCGGAGGAAGTCAAGGAATCCCCCACGGGGGCTGAAAACTTTCAGGCAAGATTCATGCTTTTGACCAACCTGGCTCACATGCTTCTCGGGGAGTCCCGGCAGGAAAGGGTCGACCTTTTTCTGCCCCGGGAAAAGCACGGAAAAATTGAACAGTTGATCAAAGCCCAGGAGTTCGGCGAGGCGGGGAAGCTGATTGACGAGTCTTTTGCCAGGCTTTCCGGCATGGAGAAAACCTCTTTCCTGGAGCGAATCCAAAGAGTCGTTTTTTCAGGAGATGATGGCATCACCCTGACGGGGTACCTTTTCACTCCGGAAAATCCCGGAAGGGAAGCTTTTGTGTTCGGCCACGGTGGCTTTGGACACAAGGAAATGTGGATGGACCTGATGCATGAAGTTTCCCGGCAGGCGGGTGTTTACTCTCTGGCCCTGGATTTTCAGGGGTGCGGGGAGAGTGGTGGCGCCACCAGCTGGGAAGGACGCTCCAGGAATTTTTCCCGGGCCATGGATCACCTTCAGGAGAGCTTGAACGTGACCCGTTTTGCCGTGGGGGGCCACAGCGGGGGCGGTGCCTATCCCGCGGTGTGTTCGGCCATAGAGGACGAAAGAGTGTCGGTGGTTGTTTTGTGGGACTGCCCCTTCGATTTTTATGACATGCACCTCAAGGAGGGAGCTTCTGACCCGGGGGGGAATCCTGCCGCCCTGGTGGAAAAAATGCACAACCAGTGGAGGCAGAACGACCTTGCCCTTCAGCCTCAGATCAGGGACCTGAGTACCCAGGAGGACCTGAACAGCCTCTACGGGGACATGGAATCCACCCTGAAGAAATACCGCCACGGAGCGAGGATGCTCGGTGAAGTGCAAAAAAAGAGGCAGTTGGCCGTTTTGCACATCATTGCCCAGGACATGATTCAGGCCATTGGCCCGGCCCATGACGGGAAAACCTTTTTCCTTCCTCCCTCCGCCTGGGCCGATTCCAGGCGGGCTTCATTTCTCAACCGCCCTTTGCCCTTTTATTCCACGGAACTTTTCAATCGGCCGGAAAATGTGTGGAAGCGCTGGGATGAGGAATTGGGAAATCCCGGCAGCACGGTGGTCATCGAAAACACGACCCACGCCTTTCACCCCCCCGGCAGGCATGAAGCCGTCGCAGAGACCGTGCAATGGCTTCAGAAGCACCTGGCGGCACAATGAGGCGGCCGGCGTCGTGCCTGTCTTGAAGGGGTGAACTGTCATGTACCGAATCGTCAATCGCCGAAAACGAGCAGCCACGCGGGCGGCAGACACCCTCGGGCATGCCCTCTGGGCTCTTCCCAGGCTTTTTTCCCGCCAGAAGCCCCTGGACCCCTCCCGGGTGCGCTCCATTCTCGTGATCCGCACGGCCTATGTGGGGGACGTGGTCATGACCCTTCCCCTCCTGGCGCCCCTCAAAGCCCGCTTTCCCCGGGCGAGGATCGCCTTCCTGACCGCCCCCCACGCAGCTCCCCTTCTCAGCACCAACCCTTTTGTGGACACGGTCTTCACCCATGCGCCCTTCTGGTTCTACGACACGTCCCCGCGAGATCTCCTGCCCTTTCTGAGGGAACTCCGAAGACACTCCTTTGACCTGGTCATTGAAGCCAGGGGTGACATTCGCGACATTGCCCTCCTGGCCCGCCCCCTTGGGGCCGAACACACGATCAGCTATGCGGTGGGAGGAGGAGGTTTTCTCCTGTCTCACACGGTGCCCCACCCCACCGTGAAGCACCGGGTGCCCTATCACCTGGACATTGCCCGTTTTCTTGGCGCCCGGGTGGAGGACGCCCCGGTGGAGTGGGGAGTCTACCTCACGGAGGGGGAGCAGGTGAAAGCTGAAGCATTCCTGAAGGGCGAGGGGGTTTTCGGGAATTTCATCGCCCTTCACCCCGGAGCGCGTCTGCCCCTCAAACGCTGGCATCCTCACCGGTATGCGCAAACCTGCGATTCCCTGCGGGACCGGACAGGGTTGCCCGTGGTTCTCCTGGGCTCGCCGGGGGAGCGCGAATGGGCGGCCCTCATCTGCCGTGCCATGAAAGGGCCTGTGGTCAACGTGTGTGGTCGTTTGAACCTGAGGGAACTTGCGGCGGTCATTTCCCGTGCCGCTCTCCTGGTGTGCAACGATTCGGCGCCCATGCACCTGGGAGCGTGCTGCGGCGTTCCCGTGACGGCCCTGTTCGGACCTTCCAAGCCCGAACAGACGGGCCCCTGGGGCGTGCCCTCGGTCATTGTGGCCAGCCCGGTCCCCTGCCGCAGGGATTGCGACGAAAGCACCTGCACTCACGGGGTACACCACGCCTGCCTGGAAAGGGTCACCTGCGACGACCTGGTTCAGGGTGCCCTGAGTCTGCTGTGACCCCTGCTCCCCTCCCTCGCATCTATGAACTTCCTCGTGTGTCGGGAGTAGCGTTTCACGTTTTCCTGTAGAAATCCCAGCTCGCCCCGGTGAAAAATGGCTTCCCGGGGACAAACCATGAAGCAGTAGTGGCATGCAAGGCAACTTTCCAGGGGCCCCCTTCGCATCAGTTCTGCGGGGTGCAGGCCCTGAGGGCAAAAGTCTGCGCACAACCCGCACCCGTCGCACCGCTCCTGGTGAAGCTGAAGGGGCGTGCGTTGGGGGGCTTCGCCCAGGAACACGTCCTGGCGCAGCTGGGTGAGGTAGAGGATTCTGCCGAACCAGGGGGTTTGGGCCAGACCCGTGAAAAAAGGAGTGTTTCGAAGGGCCAGGAAGAATTTCTGGAACCGGGGGTGGTGAATGAAGGCGGCGAGAGGGTTGGCTTTGGGAGGGGCGAAGGTGCAATGCCAGGGGTCCAGGTCCAGGGCTTCCACCGCTGCTTTCGTTTCGGGAGTGAGGTGGCCCAGTTTTTGAGCCAGGGACAGGGGGCGGATGGATTGGAGTTCAAAGCCTGCCAGCCTGCAGCAGACATAATCCAGAAAAAAGGGATTGGGGCCTGCCAGGAGCAGGTGCAGGGGCACGGGAATTCCCCGTGTGGGCCCAAGTCCCTCCATGCCGACGAGACCGTCCACGATGTGCAGGTGGGGTTTCACCTGCTTGTTCAGTTTGAGAATGTTCAGGGGAAGGTCTTCATGAACCTTTTTCTTGCTTTCCTGGCCGACCAGGCAGCCGATGAGGTTTTTGAGGCAGACGGACATGCCCGTTTCGAAATGGGTTTTCAGTTTGGGCAGATTGATGAACAGGTCCGCTTCCAGGCAGTCCCGGGCCACCTGGGCGGGCCGTCCGTTTTTGAAGGAAACGGTGCGGGGCTGAGCGTAGTTGAGATCCGCGACCCGGACTCCGTGGTGATCGGCCAGGGCCTTGACGCGCAGGAGAGAGAGGATGTCGATTTTGTTGCGGTAAAATCCGCTGTTGGTTCCCTCGCCAATGGTGATGTTTTCATAGCCCCTGCCTTTGAGGCTGGTGATCAGGGCTGAGAGAAGACGCAGGTCC
>PXCO01000013.1 GCA_003565295.1 Cyclobacteriaceae bacterium | reverse complement strand
CCGCAGGTCGGGGTGGAATCTCGCTTTGATAATCATCCCTCTGTGTGAGGTTCTCCTCATGCCCTGACTGCCGTCAGGACAGGCTCGATTTCATGTGTTTATAATTGTTTTTCAGTTGTCACAACTTGTCCCGATCTTCGGGATAGCCTGCCCCTGCCTGCCCCGAACTCGTTTCGGGGAACTTGTTTCGGGGGACTCGCTTCGGGAGCCTGTCCCGAATTCACTTCGGGAGAATCTCGCAAATGATAATCATGCCAGTGTGTGACGTGCTCGTCATGCCCTGACTGCCGTCAGGACAGGCTCGATTTCATATAATTATAATTGTCTATTCAGCGGTCATAACTTGCCCCGTGCCCCAGGTCGGGGTAGCCTGCCCCTGCCTGCCCCGTCCCGATATTCTATTGGGATCGTTTCGTGGAACTCGCTTGGAGAATCTCGCATGTTGCCCCGATAGCTACCGGGGGCATCCCTACCCATTGATATATTGCTTAAAATCCAATAATTTATTGATTAACTGCTAATTATAAAACCATTTTTAGTTTAGCATCTTGCCGATTTTATGTCATTTCCTTTCTGCAAATGCCAATTTTTTAATACTCCATGTGACGTTCTCGTAATGCCTGTCTGTCTCAGGCAGGCTCGATTTCAGGTGTTTATTATTTTTTTCTGCAGTCAGAACTGACTTCTGGCA
Organism: Cyclobacteriaceae bacterium; assembly: GCA_003565295.1. Lineage (GTDB taxonomy): Bacteria > Bacteroidota > Bacteroidia > Cytophagales > Cyclobacteriaceae > Pleomorphovibrio. The sequence goes on along the minus strand of PXCO01000013.1, from coordinate 49,940 downwards.
TTAAGTTCTGGCCCATAAAGAAAAAATATAATCATATGAAATTCAATTATAAAGACATGAAACATCAAGTCGAAAAAACCTGAACCAAATAAATACAGCCACTTTTTGGCCTTTTATTTACAAACCTACTACAGATAAGGCATCCAATTTAAAAATTATACTTTAAATTCATTTCAGAATTTTTAATTCTATTCATAATTTTTATTTTTACTCAAATTAATCAAATATGAATTACAAATTTATAACCTATGGACTTTATTACTTTTGAACGATTAAGGGAAAAGTACCGTCTCTTTATCAGTAAAGCTGAAAATCTCATTAATGGTAAAAATGCCATAGTACAAACCAATTCAGTCTGGCTGGGCAGAAAAGAAATTGAAAAAATTTTAGAGCAAACTGACCGAGAAAAAGGGGGGATTAAGGTTTTTTTTGGAAAATACGATGAAGAAACTGTTAAGGGCTTCAATGACCCAACTAGAGAAAAAGAGTATATTGGAAAATTAACCGTAATTTTCGCAGCATCGGATGATAATTCTGATCCAACAGAGGAGTCACAACTTTTGAATTTTGGTAAACCCTGTCCACCTGATTGTTGCTAGGTTTTCCAATTATTATGGATTCTATTGTTTAGGACCATACGGGTAATGGTAAATCGGCAACTTATTTTATCGGGCACCTAAAAACCTAATTTAAAATCCAGGGCACCTATTTATTGAGATTTTGAAAGGTCATCAAGAGGTTTTGTATATTGTATTATCTAAAAATGATCGGCATCGAGAAATGTTGGCACATGGCTTAACACGGAGACCCTGGCTGGTTGAAATAGTCTTACAAACAGGTGGATACAGTTAGCTCGTACAGCCAACTAATGCTTCATCAAAATGACCCCTTTTTTTCATGAAAAAATCTTAACCCCTTGCCGTTGTGAAAGCTTTCTCTAAAAAAGTACGGAAAGGTGCCAATTAACTTTAAATAAAATCATACCATATCCCCAATACCATCAGAAATAAAAAAAAAATTGTGGGTGGAATCAACATATGCCCAATTAAGCAAAAGAACGTCTTAACCATTGAAGAAAAGCTTCCCTATTTTTGGGTAGATTCTTTTGAAATCGGCATTAATTTGTATTTTTGGAAACATAAATCACCTAAATCCTTTAACGATGGATCTCAAAACTTTTGAACGCCTGAAAAAAAACTACGGGAATTACATTGAAGAGGCGGAAAGGCTTATTCACCAGGACAAGCCTATCAACCAAAGCAGGTCGGTGTGGTTAGACAGGGAAAAAATTCAACGCCTTTTGGAACAGACTGACCCGAAAACAGGCGGTATTAAAGTTTTTTTTGGACAGTACGATGAGGAATCCCTTAGTGGGTTCGAAGCCCCTGTGAATGCAGAGGACTATAAAGGTAGATTGACCGTGATTTTAGCGGCTTCCAACAATAATGAAGACCCCACAGAGGAATCTCAGTTGGTGAACTTTGGTAAAACCTGTCCCCCAGATTGCGGATAATTCTTTAGTTAGTTATGGGGTTAGATGTTTATTTAGCGACCATTGGGTTGGGGGTGGTGGGTGCCCTCCTCTATTTTGTGCTTATCAAGGACAAGCCTTACCCCCACACATTTTACTTAATGTTCTTTCTGGTCACTTATGTGTTTGCCTTCGAAAATTTTTGCATTTACCTCTATAAAAGTGGATACCCAAACAATAATGGGTATTACAATTTATTTTATGTCTATATTCAGTCCTTAGTGATATATTATTTTTTTTACAACTTATTTGAAGAAAAACCCATAAAAAGACTTCTTTTTGGCTATGTCATGTTTTTCTTGATTTGGGGAGGGATCAACAGCATACTTTTCCAACCAATTGGCAAATTGCCACAAACTTACACCTATATAGTAGGGGCAGGTGGTATCATTCTGTGCTGCGTCTATTTTTTTTATAGCCTACTTAGGCGAAACAGTAAACTAACAGATTCACTGATGGCATTACCCCAATTTTGGATTGTCGCAGCACTGCTCGTGTTTTATTCCTCGGGATTTATTTACTTCCTTTTTTTGGGCATTCCTAATCTAATGGAACAAAACACAATGGATATCTTTGGAGGAATCAACCGTACCATTGCATCGATCATGTATGTGGTGATCGGCTTCTCACATTTTTCAACAGTTCTTTTCAGTACAAAAAATGGTAGACAGCTCATTTGAGGTAGTCATTACCCTTGCCGCAGGTTTGATCTTAATGATCATCATGTCGGTATTTGTGGTCTCCATGGTGGTGATACACCGCCAACGTCAATTGAAAGACAAGCACCGAATGGAAATCATGAAGGCAGACTTCGAAAAAACAGTGCTGAACGTGGAAAAGGAGATCAGGGAGGACACCCTGCACAACGTAAGCCAGGAGTTACACGATAATGTGGGACAGATGCTCTCCCTGGCCAAACTTGTGCTCAATAACACTGATCCTGCCAGTGTAGCGGAAGGGAAAAAAATCATCAATCAAATCATCAAGGAGGTTAGGGCACTGTCCAAGTCCATTAACCGGGATTATATCAAAGATGTAAGGTTCGAGGAATTTCTGGCCGAGGAGCTTCAAAAGATTGAAAGAAGCGGATTTTGCAAAACCTCCCTTGAAATAAAAGGCAGTTTACCGCCCATAAAAGACGACAATAAAAAACTCATCCTGATTCGACTGGTGCAAGAATGCCTCAACAATGCCATCAAGCATGCCTCCCCCGAACATATTCGTATCTGCATCAGCGAAGAAAAAGCCCGGTTAACCCTTAATATTGAGGACGATGGTCAGGGGTTTGACACGGAGAAAGAGTCCTCCGGACTAGGGATAAGAAATTTGACTTCGAGAATAAATTCCCTCAATGGGGAATTGGACATCCATTCCCAACCTCAAAAAGGCACCCGAATCCAAATGTCCTTGGAGATATAATGAACAAACCCTTATCTTCCCCAGAATGAAGGAAATCAGAATCGTATTGGCAGATGATCACCGCATGTTTGCTGTGGGAATTGAGAATTTACTTAAAAAGCAAAAAGATTTCAAGGTAATCGGTGTGTTCAATAATGGCAGGGAGGTGCTTCAGCAGCTAAAGGATACACCTGCAGACCTATTGATCACCGACATGAACATGCCGGGCATGGATGGCATGAACTTGATACAGCACCTTAAAAAAGAAAAAACCAAGCTAAAAATCATTGTCCTCTCCATGTATGATGAGGAGGAAATTTTCAAAAAATGCATTAAACAAGGAGTGGATGCCTACGTCCTAAAAAACGCAGACCCTGATGAATTAATCTATACCATACGCGAAGTGGTTGAAAACCGGCATGTGGCACACTACCAACATGTACTTAATCAAGCTGAAGATGACATATATAGTGACCTGGATGTCTATAAGCTAAAGTTTAAACTTTCAAAAAGAGAATTTGAAATCCTGAAATACCTTGCAAAAGGTATGAGCAACAAGGAAATTGCAGAATTGCTACATCTAAGTGTGCACACGGTAGAGACGCATAGAAAGCATATCTACACAAAATTGAAGGTATCCACCTCAGCTGAGTTGATCAAAAAAGCCTTGGATATGGGGTTGGGGTGACCAATAAAAAATACCATGGCAAAACCTAAAATATTGATTGACTTCCTGACCACCATTATTTTAGTTTCACTGGGGGGTTTTGGTTTTTTTCATTAATAAATAGGCACTAATTAATTTTTTTGAGGTATCAACATTTTTTATCAATATTTTTTTTTTTAACACAACCCCTATTCAAATGAAATGATATATTCTATTATGGATGTTTTTGATCCTTACCTTTGGTACCCTCCAAGCCCAAATCAGTACTGCTCTATACCTAAAACACCCTTTCCACCTAAGTGGAAATTGGTACTTACCCTGAACAACCGTCTTTAGGGGAATTGCGCATTATGGCTGGGGACATGATTCAACATTACTTCGGAGCAGAATTGCCGTGCCGATTTAACTTCAAAAAAAGTGCGATGTATAACTCTTCCCTAGGGCTTATGATAGACGTGAATGAGGTTGTGCATGGAAAGAACTTCCCATCCTTTTGTTCGTCAAACCCTTTCAATTTGCCAAGAACTTTGCCTATGTCCTGGAGGCAACACCTTACTTCAGGCCTGACCTCCTCTATTTCAGGGGAAATATAGGATTAAGGCACACCTTTGGGAAGGATTGACTCAGGGATTGGCTAAGCGGGCCAGGGGAGTGATTCCAGCCCTGGTGTTGTCATTTACTTGTACCAAAAGTTCAGCGTCAAGCGGAAGAAACACGTCCACCCTGGATCCAAATTTGATGAATCCAAACTCATATCCCTGTGCCACGGGATCGCCCTCCTTTACATAGTATTTAATGCGCCTGGCCACCGCACCAGCAATCTGCCTTACCATTAGTTGCAGGCCATTGGACTGCTCTATGACCAGGGAGGTCCTTTCATTTTCAGTGCTGGACTTGGGATGCCATGCCACCAGGTACTTTCCGGGATGGTACTTGAAATACTTCACCACCCCTGTGATAGGAGACCTGTTCACATGCACATTGATGGGGGACATGAATATAGAAACCTGTACCCTCTTTTCATTCAGGTATTCATCCTCCTCTGTGGGCTCTATTACCACCACCTTGCCATCCGCCGGGGCATACACCAATTCCGGGTCATTGGGGATGGGTATTCTAGGGTTTCTGAAAAACTGCAAAACCAGTAGATAAAGCACGACACTCCCTAGAAGAACAAGGTTCAGCAAGGTGTCTTGCCCTTCCATTACCTGATGCAGCCCAAAATTCAGTGCCGCCAATATGAACAACATCCAAAACAACAGCGTTCTGCCTTCCTTGTGAATACTCATGCTTGTAAAAAGGTTATGATAAGTGCTTAAATTTACCAGAATCATCCAATAATCAAAAGCCTCCTCTGTAATTATAGGTTTTGGCCACTTTGTCGATGGCCACAATATACGCAGCTATCCTAAGTGGCACATCATATTTTAGGGAAGTGGCATAAACGGTGTCAAAGGCCTCCTTCATAATGCGGTCCGACCTGCGGTTTACCCGTTCAGCAGTCCATTTGTACCCTAACCTGTTTTGCACCCACTCGAAATAGGAAACGGTCACCCCCCCGGCATTGGCAAGGATGTCAGGCACAGCCATAATGCCTTTTTGGTTGATGATGTTATCGGCCTTAAAAGAGGTAGGGCCATTTGCCCCCTCCACGATCAGTTTGGCCTTTACCTTATCCACGTTTTTGATAGTGATCACATCTTCCACAGCGGCAGGCACCAGCACATCCAGCTCGAGCTCCAACAGTTCTCCGGGAGAACTTAACTTCTCAGCCCCCGAAAACCCCTCTAAAATGCCACCATTGGTGTCTCTGTAGGCAATGGCGTCCGAAATGGCTATTCCTTTGTCATTGAAATAAGCCCCGGAAACATCCGAGACGGCTACGATTTTCAATCCCCGCTCCTCCAGCAACTGGGCCGCCCAACTTCCTACGTTCCCGAAGCCTTGTACGGCGCAGGTGGCCTGAAAAGGGTTAATCTTAAGCTTGGCCATGGCAGACATGGCCGAAACCATCACCCCGCGCCCGGTAGCCTCCGTTCTGCCCAAAGATCCCCCCAGTACCAAGGGCTTGCCGGTGACCACAGCATTTACCGTCATCCCATGCGCCTTGGAATATTCATCCATAAGCCAGGCCATTTCCCGTGGCCCCGTACCCATATCCGGTGCCGGTATATCTTTATCCGGACCGAATACATTGATCATGGCCAGTGTATAAGCCCTTACCAAACGCTCAATTTCTCCCTTTGACATTTGCCGGGGATTGCAGCGCACCCCTCCTTTGGCACCGCCATAGGGAATATCCACCACGGCACATTTCCAGGTCATCCAGGCAGCGAGGGCCTTCACCTCATCCAGGTACACGTCCGGGCCAAAACGTATACCCCCCTTGGCTGGTCCCAGGATATTGGAGTGTACCACACGCATGCCTTCGAACACCCGTATTTTTCCATCGTCCATGGTAATGGGTACCGAAACGATCACCTGCTTGGCAGGATTTTTTAACACATTGTAGATTTCATCGGAAAGTCCAAGTTTCTCAGCGGCAATGTTAAACCGCTCCATCATGGATTCCAGCGGATTTTCCTTGTCTTTGATGGGGGCAGGTTCTATATAGGCCATAAAAATTGATTAAGAGGTACACCTTGCAAAATTAAACATTTTTTGGCCTTGACATTAAAAAATCTTTAAAAAGGCGACGATAAAGGGAGTGGACAATAACAATCCGTCAAACCTGTCCATAAAGCCCCCATGGCCTGGCAATCCTCTCCCTGAATCCTTGATGGCTATGCTTCTTTTGAACAATGACTCTATAAGATCCCCGTAAGTACCCGCTATAATGATGATGGCTGCAATGCAAAACCATTGCCACTGAGGAAGAATGGTGAAATATCCAGACATGATATAGGTCACCACTACAGCGGTAGCCGCCCCTCCCAGGCTACCTTCCCAAGACTTCTTGGGGGACACCCGTTCAAACAGCTTGGTCTTCCCAAATTTGGTGCCCGCAAAATAAGCCCCACTATCACTGGCCCAAAGGATAAAAAGGCAGCCCACCACAATTTCGTAATGGAAAGTATTGTCTACTGAAAAGGCCGCAACGGTAAGCAAGGCAAACGGAATGGCCACATAAAAGATGCCCAAAATAGTGTAAGCAATCCCCGTAAAGGGTTTTTTGTCCGATTTTCGGTATAGTTTGATGAAGAAAATCATGGCTACAAGTGGGAATACCAGAAAATAATATTCTATGGGGATTACCTTCATCTCTTCCAGAAAGGTGAACACAAAAATTACCAAGCCCAGAAATGTCCCGAAACTCTTCAGTGGAAGCATGCCATCAAGTCCGGAAAGTTTGTAAAATTCCATCTGGGTGAACATTTGAATGATGGCAAATACCCCAAAATATGCCCACTCACTGTACAAGGAGCTCCCCACCACTATGGCGGCCCCAATTATGGCTGTGATCACCCGCTGCGCAAGGTTGCTATAATTGCTTATGCTAAAACGTGATTTCATCTTCTATGATTTGCAGGGCCCTAACCACATCGTCCGCAGCGGTCATAACTTCATAATTACCGTGTATCTGATAAACTGATTCTTTTTTATTTAACACCACGGTGGTAATCCCCCTTTCGAGTAGCACCCCTTTGATTATTTCCGCCCGAATTTGTGAGCCTGTTACGTAAACCCTTTGCCAGCTAGCCATTTTTCTGATTTTTGCGCCTGTGGAGCAACACGAAGTAAAAGGAGCTTATGGCAAAAAGCAGCAGGCCTATGATGATATAATGCCAATATAATTGCCCGGGGTCTTCCAGGTTGAATTCCACCGCCCCTCTTTTATTAAGATAGACCATGACCACCGTAAAACTATTGTTCAGGATATGTGCCAAAATGGGATAGACCAAACTTCCGGAGTAAACGTAAAGGTAGCCAAAAAGTGCCCCCAAGAACATCCGAGGTATAAAGCCATAAAATTGAAAATGAATTGCTGAAAATATCAAGGCACTCAGCCAAATGCCCCAATGGATACTTCGGGTATAATTCCTCAGCTTTGGCTGCAAAACCCCTCTAAAGAGATACTCCTCCCCTATGCCGGCCATTACCCCTATCACCAACACCCCCAACAGAAGCTCCAGGGTATTATCAAAATCGGTGATATAGAGGGTAAGCTTCATCAGTTCATCTTCCTTGTCCCTCATTGCCTTTTCCAGGTCAGAAAGAAAGTCAGGAAAATGCACATTCATATTCAGGTACACAAAAAGGGAATTGAACAAAATAAAACCCAACAGCAGTGGGATAAGCACAAGAAGGCCATTGGCATTTACGCGCTGCCATTGCAGGGGCCACACCATGGTTTTTTTGTCCACAAATCGCATAAACACCCATCCTCCAAGAATAAAGGCAGCCCCTCCACCAAGCCCCTGAATGAGCAAAAGTGCCACTCTGGCATTGGGGTGCTCCAGCTGCCCGCTCACCAGCTTCATCACGGCATCCATGGGAATGTCGAAAACTATAGTGACCAGAAAAAGGGACAAGGTCTGCAGAATAGCCAATGCACCAAAAACTATCAGGATAAGAACGGTGAGGGCCAAAAGCCAATGTAGTTCGGTTTGGCTTCCTTTTCTGTGTCTGTATATTTCCATATGGGGAGTAAATTTACATGAATTACCTATGACCACAAGCCTAAAAACCAAACTTGTTCCCAAATCACGGAAGATGTTCTAGATAGAGATTGGACGTAAAGCATTGAAATCAAATAAAAAAGCCCCATTTTTGCAAAAAAATTGCTGTAGTGGTCAAAATAGGAAATCTTAAATTGGGGGACTTCCCCCTTTTGTTGGCACCCATGGAGGACGTAAGCGACCCTCCTTTCCGTGCAGTTTGCAAGGAAAACGGGGCTGATCTTATGTTTACGGAATTTATCAGCTCCGAAGGGCTGATCAGGGATGCCGCCAAGAGTGTGCAAAAGCTGGACATCTATGAATATGAGCGCCCCATAGGCATACAGATCTTTGGCAACGAAATCCAGTCCATGCGGGAAGCCGCCGCAAAAGTGGAGGAGGCTCAACCCGACCTATTGGACATCAACTATGGTTGCCCCGTAAATAAGGTGGCCTGTAAAGGGGCTGGTGCCGGTATCTTACTGGATATAGACAAGATGGTGGCCATGACGGCAGAAATCGTGAAGGCGGTGAATATCCCCGTGACCGTGAAAACACGCCTGGGCTGGGACGAGCAGAGCATACGCATCGTGGAAGTAGCGGAGCGGCTTCAGGATGTAGGCATACAGGCCATAAGCATACATGCACGAACACGCAAGCAAATGTATAAAGGGGAGGCCCGTTGGGAATACCTGAACAGGGTAAAAGAAAATCCAAGGCTACACATTCCTGTATTTGGAAATGGAGACATAGACTCCCCCCAGAGAGCTGCCGCTTACAAGGAGAAATACCAGGTGGACGGCATGATGATAGGCAGGGCCTCCATTGGCTACCCCTGGATATTCAATGAGATCAAGCATTATTTAAACACTGGCGAGTTACTTTCCCCGCCCACCTTGGAAGAAAGGATAAGGGTGGCCAAACAACACCTGGACTTCTCTGTGGAATGGAAAGGGGAAAAACTGGGGTTATTGGAGATGCGTAGGCATTACACTAACTATTTCCGGGGCATCCCCAATTTCAAGCCTTTCCGGACTGAACTGGTAACCTCTGAGGATTATGCGAGAGTATGTGAACTGTTGGATCAGGTGGCCGAGGTCTTTGCGGGGCATTCGTTCTAATTGCTGAATATACAAACCAGTATTGAATGGATATCCCCAATTCACCTCCATCAGGAATAGCTTAAAATCTCGGCAAATAAAGCCGAACACACGGAAGATTTTACCCTAAAACCCCAATTCCCTCCCCTACCTCCTTAAAAGCCGCTATGGCTTTATCCAATTGCTCCCGGGTATGGGCGGCGGAAAGTTGCACGCGTATCCTGGCCTGCCCCTTGGGCACCACAGGATAATAAAAACCGATCACATAGATGCCTTTTTCCAGCAGCTTATCGGCCATCTCCTGGGCAAGATTTGCTTCATATAGCATAATGGGCACTATGGCATGTTCCCCAGGCTTGATATCAAACCCTGCCTTGGTCATTTGCTCCCTGAAATACCGGGTGTTTTCTTCTAATTTGTCCCTGAGTTCGGTGGTGGCCGACAACATATCGAACACCGCAATAGAAGCCCCCACTATGGACGGGGCAAGGGTATTGGAAAACAAGTAGGGGCGGGACCTTTGACGAAGAAGATCGATTATTTCTTTCCTTCCTGAGGTGAACCCACCGGAAGCGCCCCCCAAGGCCTTGCCCAAGGTACCGGTGATGATGTCCACTTTGCCCATCACCCCTTTCAACTCATGAACACCCCGCCCTGTCTTTCCCACAAACCCGGTACTATGGCACTCGTCACTCATCACCAATGCTCCGTATTTTTCGGCAAGCTCCACTATCTTGTCCAGTTGGGCAATGGTACCATCCATTGAGAAAACCCCGTCGGTCACTATGATTTTCTGTTTGGCTCCCTTGGTATCGGCTTCCTGCAGTTGTTTCTCCAAATCCCCCATGTCATTGTGCTGGTAGCGAAAGCGCATGGCCTTGCAAAGCCGCACACCATCTATGATGGAAGCATGGTTCAGGGCATCAGAAATGATGGCGTCGCCTGCGCCAAACAAAGGTTCGAAGACCCCTCCATTGGCATCGAAAGCTGCGGCATAGAGAATAGTGTCCTCCATGCCCAAAAATTCAGAAATCTTATCTTCCAATTGTTTGTGGATATCCTGGGTACCACATATAAACCGTACAGATGACATTCCGAACCCATGGGAATCAATGGTGTTTTTTGCAGCCTCTATGACGCTGGGATGGGAGGAAAGTCCCAAATAATTGTTGGCGCAAAAATTCAGTACTTCCCCGGCCCCTTGGGTAGAGATTACAGGCCCTTGCGGACTGGTGATGATGCGTTCTCGTTTATAAAGTCCGGCAGCCTTGATCTCTTCCAGGGTTTGGGTAAGTTGTGGTTTCAGTTGGTCAAACATGGTTTTAGCATTAGGAATAAAACATTTTTACAGGATAATTGGGTTTTCCGTACGGGAATTACTTCCTTTTAGTAAATTTGTGAAGCATGGAGTTCAAATATAGGCATTTTAGCCAAAGTTGGACGAAGCAATTTCAGAAGGGTAATATCATTAAATGGATAAAATATTGATCACGGGTGCAGGTGGGCAGTTAGGCACGGAGCTCACCCATATGTTGGCGCAAGTCTACGGTAAAAAAGCGATACTGGCCACCGATCTGTCTCCCGAAGCGGAAGAAAAACTGGAGGAAATACCCTTTCAAACCTTGGACGTGATGGATCAATCCAGCTTTGCATCCCTGATACATAAGGAGAAAGTAACCCAAATCTATCACCTGGCTGCTATTCTATCTGCCACCGGCGAAAACCACCCCCAAAAAGCATGGCGGCTTAATATGGGAAGCCTCCTGACCGTTCTGGAACTTGCCAGAGAAAAACCCCTACAAAAAATCTATTGGCCCTCCTCTATCGCTGTATTTGGCCCTAATACCCCAAGGCATAACACCCCTCAATCCTGTATTCAAGATCCACAAACGGTATACGGCATCTCCAAGCAAGCCGGAGAAAGATGGTGCAGTTACTACCATTTGAAATACGGGGTAGATGTGAGAAGTCTGCGCTACCCGGGGTTGATTGGGGCCAAAAGTCTTCCCGGCGGTGGAACCACAGATTATGCGGTGGAAATTTATCACAAAGCCCTGGAGGGCCAGCCCTATACCTGTTTTTTGAAGAAAGACCAGGAACTTCCCATGATGTATATGCCAGATGCAATAAAAGCCACACTTTCCCTTATGGAGGCAGATGCCAGCCAAATTCATATTAGATCCAGCTATAATATTTCTGCAATGAGCATCACTCCAGATCAAGTTTACCAAAGCATTCTTGCTCACCTGCCGGGATTTGAGATCAGCTATGAACCGGATTATCGCCAAGCTATTGCTGAAAATTGGCCATGCAGCATAGATGACAGTAAGGCCAGGGAGGATTGGGGGTGGAAGCCCTCCTTTGATCTCCCAAGAATGACTGAGGACATATTGTATCACCTACCCCATTATTTCCCACATCTACATGAATTGCCGAATTAGACTTCTATCCGCCTTATTTGCTTTGATCGTGGCCTGCGATAGCCCTTCCACCGAGGAAAGGTTTGAAGGTGACACCCCATTGCCCTCCCCTAAGGACGAAATCATTTTAGAAAACGAAACAGCCACCTGGTTTAGTTACGAGGGCATCATTCCATGTGCCGATTGCCGTGGAATCAAAATGGAGCTCAAACTGGAAAACAGCCCAAACCAAACTGAGAGGACTTATGAGCTGAGTGAAACCTATCTTGACACCAAAGATGGCGACCGCAAATTCATGTCCAGGGGAACCCTTGAGGTCAGTTATGGCATAGAAGGCCAGCCGAATGCCTTTGTGATCCGGCTGTTGGATGAAGAAGGGAACCCTTATAAAGCCTTTCTTCAAGATGAGCAAGGAGGCCTTGAAATGCTGGACACAGCAGGCCAGCGCATCGTTTCTGAATTGAATTATACATTGATTAAAAGCCGCTGAGGCTATTTTAAGACCTTTGGGGTTTTTTCGAGCCCCGTCTGCCACGGAGACGAAACTTCAACCCAACTGACAAAATCTGTACACGAAAAAAACCTTCGAGGACCTAAAAAAGACCTCAAAGGTTGTGATCGTCCTTCGACCTTTGGGGTTTTCCCGAACCCCGAAGGTCTCCCCGGAGACGAGACAAAAATTCGACAGACCCAGTTTGTGCACGAAATAAACCTTCGAAGTCCAAAAAAAAACTCAAGGTTTACCTTCACCCTTTCCAGCTGTATATATAACCATTCCCAAAGCAGATCAGCAATTGGGAGAATACCTTTTGCAAACCCACCATATTATCCGTATTTTAGGGATTGCATGAAAAGAAAATCCGTATTTATATTGGCATTGAGCTTCGCCTTTTTGGCTGTACTTTTGGCGTGGCACCTGGGGCATGATGAAAAGGTGGATTTCAGCTCTGAAGTAAAGCCCATATTAAACAAACACTGCATTTCCTGCCATGGAGGAGTAAAGAAGAACGGGGGGCTTAGCTTTTTGTTTGAGGAAGAAGCAAAGGCAGCCACTGAATCAGGAACCCCAGCCATCCTTCCCGGCGATGCCAAAAACAGCGAATTGATCAAAAGACTGCATGAGAAGGATCCTGAGTTGCGCATGCCTTATGATAGACCTTCCCTATCTGAACAGGAAATCGAAACGCTCAGCAAATGGATTGATCAGGGTGCAGAGTGGGGCAGCCACTGGGCATATGCCCCCGTGAAAGCTCCCACTCCTCAAGGGAAAAAACTAGAAGCTGGATTTGGGAAAAACACATTGGATGCTTTTGAGCAAAACGAAATAGACCTGTATGTTCTGGACGCTTTGGCAGCCATGGAGCTTAAACCCTCCCCGGAAGCCGACCCCGCCACCCTGGGTAGAAGAATAAGTCTTGACCTGACAGGGATACCCCTGAATGAACAGCTCCGAATCGCTTTCGAGAAAGGGGGTATCTCCTATGAAAACTTGGTGGATACCCTTTTAAACCAAGAAACTTATGGTGAAAAATGGGCATCGTGGTGGTTGGACTTGGCCAGATATGCCGATACCAAGGGCTATGAGCGTGATGTAAGCAGGCAGATTTGGGCATATAGGGACTGGGTCATCAAAGCCCTGAACGAAGATATGCCTTTCGACCAATTTACCGTTGAACAGCTTGCGGGAGACCTACTCCCAAATCCCAGCCTGGAGCAATTAACCGCCACTGCCTTTCATAGAAATACCATGAACAACGATGAGGGCGGAACCGAGGATGAGGAATTCAGGGTGGCCGCGGTAATGGACCGCATCAACACCACCTTTGAGGTGTGGCAGTCCACTACTATGGCATGCGTGCAGTGCCACAGCCATCCTTACGACCCCTTTGTGCACGAGGATTATTTCCAACTCATGGCATTCTTCAATAATACCAGGGACGAAGATACCCATGGTGAGGAACCCAAATTGAAATTCTATAATGAGGAGCAAGTAGAAAAAATCAATGCTATTAAATCATGGGTGGGCACCTACTCAGAAGAAGATACCCGCTATTTTGAAAAATTTTTGCTTTATCAAGAGCCAAAATATCATGCACACGATTGTGAGGACTTCCATAAAGGGGAATTGATTGATACCAAATGGCTGGGTCTATGGCATGATGGGTCATGTTACCTAAGAGATGCCTATACAGGTGGTGCATCTTATATCTACTTGAATTACTGGACCGGGAATAACGGCAACCGTCTTACTATTCGAAAAGACGGCCCTGAAGGGGAGATTTTAAGCAGGTTTACCTTGGATAAAACAGATGGAAGGGTCATCAAAAAATTTCCCATTAAACCGGTAGATGGCAAGGTGGATCTTTTCCTTCACATGGAAAACCCCTCACTTGGGCCTGAACAAACCAGTAGCGCCATTAATTGGATGGCCTTTGTGCCTGCACTTCCAGGGGAAGGAACACAGCAAAAGGCACACAGCCAAACATTTGAACAATTACTCAATGCCACTACCCCAACTGTTCCCATCATGGTGGAAAACCCCGACTTCATGAAAAGGGAAACCAAGATGTTCGAGCGTGGCAATTGGCTTTTGTTGGGAGATAAGGTAAATCCAGGCACACCAGAAAGTTTGGGGGGCTGGAATGAGGAATGGCCAAATAACCGCTTGGGCTTGGCCTATTGGCTTACGGACAAAGAAAACCCGCTAACCGCCAGAACTGTGGCCAATAGAGTTTGGGCCCAGCTTTTTGGCAGAGGTTTGGTAGCTACCATCGAAGACATGGGCACTCAGTCAGACCCTCCCACTCATAAGGAATTGCTGGATTGGTTGGCCTGGAGGTTGATGCATGAGCACGACTGGCACTTGAAAGGCCTGATCAAAGATATTGTCATGTCCGGAACCTATAGGCAGCGTTCCCACAGTAGCCCTGAGCTTCATGAAATAGACCCGGAAAATAAATTTTACGCAAGAGGTCCCAGGTTCAGGTTGAGCGCAGAGCAGGTAAGGGATCAAGCACTTGCCGTTTCCGGACTATTGAGTAATAAGATGTACGGTCCGGGGGTGATGCCCCCACAACCTGAAGGAGTATGGCAAACTGTGTATAATGGTGAAAATTGGGAAACCAGCGAAGGTGAGGACCGATACAGGAGGGCAGTTTATACCTTCCTCAAGCGAACAAGCCCCTACCCCTCCTTTATGAGTTTTGACGCCGGGAGCAGGGAGGTGTGCCTTATTCATCGCACCGTTACCAATACTCCTTTGCAAGCCTTGGTCACCCTGAATGACCCGGTTTATCTGGAGGCTGCATATCACCTGGCCAGCATGGCCTTGGCATCCAATGGAAATAGCAGGCAAAAAATGGCCAGGGCTTATGAATTGGCCATAGGGAGAAAACCCGGGAAAAGCCAAATTGATCATTTGGAGGAGCTCTTCCAATTGGCACTCCACGAATTTGAAGGGGAACCTGCATCCATGGAAGATTTTCTGGTTTTTGCTGAAAAGGGCGAAAAAAGTGCGGACATGGCTGCAATGACTGTGGTGGCGAATGCCATCATGAATTTAGACGAATTCCTTACCAAATCATAACATGGGAGATTATCGGAAATTATGGCAGGAGCAACTTGCGCGGGATGCACAGGTAAAAAGCCGTAGGCATTTCCTGAAGGAATGTGCGGCAGGATTTGGGGGTATCGCCCTTGGTAGTTACCTTATGGGGTGTGACACAAGGCGACCCTCCAAGGGGCTCAATCTCAGCGAGAGAGATTTAAACCCCTTGTCTCCTATCTCGCCTCCTTTTTCCCCGAAGATCCAATCGGTGATTTACCTGCACATGGCCGGGGCACCCTCTCAATTGGAAATGTTCGATTACAAACCCGAACTCCAACAACTGCATAATCAGGATTGTCCTGAATCCTTGCTTCAAGGACGGAAATTTGCCTTTATTCGCGGACGACCAAAACTTCTGGGCCCACAGGCCAATTTTGAGCAAGTGGGCCAGTCCGGTGCCTGGGTTTCGGATTACCTGCCCCATTTCAAAAAAGTGGCAGATGAGGTGGCCTTTCTCAAAGCGGTGCATACCGATCAGTTTAACCATGGCCCCGCTCAGCTCTTTATGCATACCGGAAGCCCAAGAATCGGAAGGCCGAGCCTAGGTGCCTGGACCACTTACGGCTTAGGGTCAGAAAATCAAAACTTGCCGGGCTTTGTGGTACTTACATCTGGTGGCAAAACACCAGATGCAGGGAAATCTGTTTGGGGCAGCGGCTTTTTACCTTCTGTATATCAAGGCGTACAGTGCCGCTCCAAGGGGGACCCTGTGCTATATATAGAAGACCCTAAAGGCATGTCTAGAGACCTCAAAAAAGCTGCCATTTCCACCATCAATAAAATCAACGAAGAAGAATTTCAATCCTACGCAGACCCCGAAATCCTGGCACGCATCAACCAGTATGAAATGGCCTACCGCATGCAAATAGAGGTGCCTGAGGTGATGAATATCGAAAATGAGCCTCAGTACATCCATGAAATGTACGGCACCCAGCCAGGGGAAGAGTCATTTGCCAACAACTGCCTTTTGGCAAGAAAACTGGTGGAAAAAGGGGTACGCTTTGTCCAACTTTTTGACTGGGGATGGGATGCACATGGTACAGATAAGAGCACAGCCATAGACCTGGGAATGAAAGACAAATGCACGGAAATAGACCGGCCCATGAGTGCCTTGATCTTGGATTTGAAACAGAGGGGCCTTTTGGAAAACACCTTGGTGGTTTGGGGAGGGGAATTTGGCAGAACCCCAATGCAAGAAAACCGGGAAGGTAAGTCAATGAGCTTCAAGGGCAGGGATCATCATGTGGACACCTTTACCATGTGGCTTGCAGGGGGAGGGGTCAAACAAGGTGCCTCCCATGGGCTCACTGATGAAATCGGTTTTTCGGGTGTGGAGGGAAAAGTTTCCGTCCATGACATCCATGCCACCATCCTGCATCTACTTGGATATGACCATGAAAAGTTTACTTTTGAATTTCAGGGCAGGCCTTTTCGGCTTACCGACGTGGAAGGGGAACTTATTCAACCTATCTTAGCATAAATCAAACCTTAAACTTTCATATGACCCAGATTACCCGAAGAAGATTCCTGGCCCTTGGAGCTGTAATGGGCACAGGGTGGGCCTTGCCTGCCTTCTCTCATCCTATTGACATACAACGTGCAGAACGTAAATTCCGCATCAGCCTACATCCCTTTGCCATAGGTGTAAAGTCAGATCAGGAAAAATTATTACAGCAGGCCGCAGACCATAATTTTGAGGCAATTATACCCATACCCAATCAAATCAAGGAGATGGAAGGCAATGCCCTTAGAGATTATCTAGGGCGAATGCAGGAGAAGCAACTCACATGGGATGCTGCCGGCCTGACAGTAGACTTCCGAAAGGACAATGCCACTTTTTTAGAAGGGTTGAAAGAACTGCCCGGGATCGCTAAAGCCTTGCAAAGTGCCAACGTTACACGGATGAATACCTGGATAATGCCTTCCCACAATGAACTTACCTATTCCCAAAACTTTGAGCAACATAAACAGCGCCTGAGGGAAGTGGCAAAAGTTCTACATGCACACAATATACGGCTAGGGCTGGAATATGTGGGCACCAAATCCCTGAAAATCAGTAACCGCTACCCATTTGTGGGTACCATGAAAGAGATGTTGGAACTGGTGGATGCCATTGATGTACCCGGGGTGGGACTGCAATTGGACAGCTTTCACTGGTTCTGTAGCAAAGAGAGCGTGGAAGACCTCAAGCAACTCAACAATCAGCAGATTGTCACCTGCGACCTAAATGACGCCACCGCAGGAAGGACAGTGGAGGAACAAGTGGATGGGGAAAGGCAATTGCCCGGCGATAGTGGGTTAATTGATTTAAAAGGTTTTATTGGGGCACTGATCGATATAGGATACGATGGCCCTGTGCGGGCTGAGCCTTTCAATGCCAAACTAAATGCCATGGAAGACGAAGCCGCTCTGGCCGCAACTTCGAAGGCGATGTGGAGGACTGTTAATTTGGTGTGAAAATATGGCGTTATAAGAAAGTAATGGGTTCCATTTAGACCTTGAGAGATTAAGGGCAAAAAAAATGCCCTTAACCCCTTAATCACCCATTTGGTTAATTATCAATCGCCCACCAATACAGCTACTTGTATCCAGTGCAGATCTTCAGCAAAAAAACCATCTGTGCATCTGTGGCCATAAAAACACAAGGGATAAGGCTATAATGCCAAAAAGCACCCTCTGCACTTTATTTTTACCTAAAGACACAACCATCTGTGCATCTGTGGCCATAAATACACGAGGGATAAGGTTATAATGCCAAAAAGCACCCTCTGTGCTTTATTTTTAACTACAGACACAACCATCTGTGCATCTGTGGCATAATATACCCAACCTTACTTCTGTGGCTAACCCTTCTCCTTATCTACCCTTGGCCAATATGGCCTCTTCGTCGAACCCAGCTAATAGCTCCCCATTGGGAAACGCTATGATGGGGCGTTTGATCATACTGGATTTCTCCTGAAGCAAGGGAATGGCCGTTTCTACCTGCTGTGTCAACTCCTTTTCTTGATCTGAAAGCTTTCTAAACGTCATACCTTTACGGTTCACCACTTGGTCTAGGCCTAATTTTTCAGAAAATTTTACTAATAATTCCCTACTTGGTTTTTCCTTTTTATAATCGACAAAATCATAGGAAATCCCCTCATTTTGAAAAAAAACGAAGGTTTTTTTCATGGTGTTGCAGTTCTTGATCCCAAATATTTTTGCACTCATAAACCTGAATTAACTTTAATTAACGAAACTATTTTCTAAAATTGGAATAATAATTGCAATTTTAACTCTCCAAAACGAAGTTAAATTATAATCAACTAGATGTGATGTCTTATTCAAAATTATCAAAAGTTTTCTCATTCTCCATCCTTTTGTCCCTTTGTTTTGCCTTTGGCGTAATGGCACAGCAATTGCCCACCCCCCAGCAACAGCAGGTGAACGATGAATTCACGGATGAAGAATATGAGAAGTTCGTAAAAATCAACATGGAAATGATCCCGCTTCAGGAACAGGCTCAGCAAAAAATGATGAATGCCATTAATGAGCAGGGGATCGATGTAGAAAGGTTCCAAATGCTCGCCCAGGCTCAGCAGGCTGGAAATATTACGGATGTATCTGATGACCCAGAGGAAATTGCAAAGTTCAATGAAGCCGGTCAGGAAGTAATGAAGGTACAGGAAGAAACCAATCAAGAGATGCAGAAAACCATCTCTGAAAATGATATGGAGGTTCAAAAGTTTCAGGAGATGTCCATTGCTTACAATCAAAGCCCCAAAGTAAAAGAAAAAGTGGATTCTATGATTGGAGACCTAGAATGATTATCGTTTTACATTCTTAATAAAAAAGGCAGGGATAAAACCTGCCTTTTTTATTTTATACATTGCCATTTTTTTTCACCCTGAAATTTCCTTTAAAGAGGCCTCATTTGCCTCCAAAATGTGGTTAATTTCCTTTTCCTCCAAGGCGGTGGAAAGAAACAGACTCTCAAACTGTGAAGGGGCGAGATAAACCCCTCTTTTGAGCATCGCTTGAAAATATTTGCCGAATAGTATTGTGTCACAGCTTTGGGCAGATTCCAGATCTCCCACTTTTTTGTCGGTAAAAAACAAGCTGTACATGCTCCCAACATGGTTGATCCTATAGGGAAGTCCCATGGACTGAACGGTTTCTTCAATTCCTTGTACCAGTCTATTTCCAGTGGACGCTAATTTTGTATAGACTTCAGGGTGATCATTAAGATAATGAAGCATGGCAAGCCCAGCAGCCATTGCCACAGGATTACCGGAAAGAGTGCCGGCCTGGTACACCGGCCCTTCCGGAGACACAAACTCCATGATTTCTTTTCTGCCCCCATATGCTCCTACGGGCATTCCCCCGCCAATAATTTTCCCCATGGTGGTCATATCTGGTTTTACCTCCAGTAGCTCCTGGGCCCCTCCCTTTGAAAGTCTAAAGCCGGTCATCACCTCGTCAAAAATCAATACGATCCCTTCCTTGTCACACAAATCCCTTAGGCCTTGTAAGAAATTTGGTTGGGGCAACACACAGCCCATATTGCCTGCCACAGGTTCCAGAATAATTGCTGCAATTTCATCTTTATTAGCAGCCACCAAGTCACTTACTGCTTTCAGATCATTATAGGGCGCAAGAAGTGTATCCATGGCCGTCCCCTTGGTTACTCCGGGTGAATTGGGAGTTCCCATGGTCATGGCACCGGAGCCGGCAGCAATGAGAAATGAGTCCCCATGCCCATGATAATTACCTTCAAACTTAATGAATTTGTCTCTTCCCGTGTACCCTCTAGCCAGCCGTATGGCAGACATAGTAGCCTCAGTGCCACTGTTGACCATTCTTACCTTTTCCACAGAGGGTACCATGGCGCAGATAAGTTCTGCAATCTCCACCTCCCTGGCTGTGGGTGCTCCAAAGGAAGTTCCTCCTTCAATAGCATGTAAAACCGCTTCCCGCACCGCAGGATGGTTGTGGCCCAATATCATGGGTCCCCAGCTATTGATCAGTTCTATAAAAGCGTTACCATCTTCATCGTAAAGATAGGCCCCCTCAGCTCTTTTAATGAATAAGGGGTCTCCACCTACGGCCTTGAATGCCCTTACGGGTGAATTTACCCCTCCGGGGATATACTGCTTTGCTTCCGAAAATAAATCTTTGCTCTTTTGAATATTCATTGTTCTCATTCTATTACCAACACCCCTTCTTCTAAACGCAAAATGGGGACATAATTATTCGAACTGTTTTTTGTGAAGTCAAACCCAAAGGTCAATTTTCCCGAGATAAAGTCAGAGGCTTTAAGGTTCTCCTTGAAGTCAAATCCCTTTTGCACATTGATGACCTCAGTAATTAAATGAACCAACTCATAACCCAGGTAGGCATTCAACCCAGGAAAGCTTTTAAAACGCTCAAAAAACTCCTCCCGGAAATTTTCAATTTCTTCAGCTCCCAACCGTAGGCTGTTGTTACTGATGAAATGAAAGTCCTGGGCTTCCATCATTTCATAGCTGGCAAAATTGAAATATAACCAACTGTCCATGACAATAACCGGGACAGAGGAACCTGAAGATTCCACCAGGGAAAAAGTCGGGGAAGCCACATTTGGGTCGTCCGAAAAAATCACCAATGCATCCGCCCTTCTATTTCCTTGTCCATCCAAAAGTCCTACGCTCTCGAAAAAACCCCTCATATCCCTGGCACTCACCTTCTGGACTGTGAGCAGGTCATATCCATTTCTTCTCGCCTTTTCTTCAAAACTTTTGGCCAATAACTCATCCCTTGAGGTACCTGAGTAGGCAATTGCAATTTTATTCTTATCACCTAAATTATTTAGGTATTTAATGGTATTATCTGTGATGGCCTCCACCGAGGGTCTGAACAAATAAGAATGCCCGGAGGAAGTCAAATGTTCCCCAATATTGGATAAAGGGTTGACGAAGGGAATTTTCCAATCTTTGGCGAATTCGGAAACAATCTCCACCTCTTCGGGGTAGATTGGCCCTATGATTACATCCGCTTTTCTAAAAAAAGGATCTTGAAGTATCCCTGCCACCCTATCCGGATTTCGTTCGGTATCAAAGGTTTTTACGGAAATATCCAGCCCACTGGCTTTTGCATTTTCCAATGCCATGTCAATCCCCCTATATAGTTCAAATATAAAGTTATTTGACTGGAGCCTCTTCACCCCTGATCCACCGTTATAGTTGAAAGGCAGCACTATGGCCACCTCCAGGGTTTCATTAATTTCCCGTTTTTTGTCTTCCTCTTCCTCCCTGCCAGGAAGCTGTATGTCCCTAATCTGCTCAAAAACAGATTTTTCTTGGGAAGATAAGGAGGATTTCTCCACTAATTGCTCCCTTAAAGCCATTATCAGACCCAAATTATCACCAAACTGCTCATATTGCAGCATCAACACGCTTGAAGGCACTTCTTTTAGGTAATTGTACGAAGCTCTGTAAGCTTCCAACCTGAGATTCTCCGAGGCAATGGATTGAACCACAGGTAAGGCATCATTAGGCTTGTTTCTTTCAAAATTCACCAAAGCCAGCAGATACCTGGCCTCATCCAATTTTGGCCAATTACTTTCCTCTAACAATGTGCTTAAGGCAGACTTTGCCAGTTCAAACTGCCGGTTTGCATAAGCAGCCCTGGCAAAATGATAAGTGGCATAGGGACTTAATTCACCATACCTTTGAACATCCATATAGGGCCTTAGCAACTCCATAGCCTCCTGAAATTGCCCCTCTTCAAGGATTCTTTTACCCTCATTATAATCTTCCAAGGCTGCTTGAGCCATCAGTGAAGACACACTTATCATCAGTAACAAAAAGACCAAGGGAAAAGAAAATGAACTGAAAGTCTTTATTATTTTGAAATTCATGATTTTAAATTTTAAGCCTAATCGCTTTTGCCATCTGCGAAATTAATGGTTTTTAAACTAAATCCCACACCTATTTTCACTTGGGCTTAGAGCCTGTTGACAAATGGAAAGATGAATCTGTTATTTACTATACATTATACTATTTTTTATTTATATTAGATGATTTTTTTAGACATAAATACGCAAAATGTAGAAACTAATCACACTTGGTCATTTAAAACCCGCTTAAATCACTAAGCTGAGAGTGTTTTTTTTTGGCACCAAGTATGAACATTCATTGATACAACAAACCAATTATTACCATGAAAAAGACAGCAATGATTATCGCCTGTTTGTTTTTGGGAATTTCATTATCACAAGCAATTCCCAAAAACAATGTACCTGTCGTTAGTACCCTTGAGATCATTCAAGACAGGATTAAAATTAATCCCGAAGATCTGCCTGAGCCAGTAAAAAAGGCTATTGCTGAAAACGAAGAGGTGAACCACCTTCAAATCTCCCAGGCTTTTAAGGTCACTGATGATGATAAAGTTCATTATGTAGTAACCTTTGGGCTTGAGAACGAATCCATCACTAAAAAATATGATAGTGAAGGAGGGGAAATTGAAGAAGTTGGTTGATTAACTTAATGGGGTTGAGAGATGCTGGAATTTCTCTCAACCCATTTTTTTCATTCCCACTCAATAGTGGCAGGAGGTTTGGAACTGATGTCGTAAACCACGCGGTTTACTCCTTTTACTTTATTGATGATGTCATTGGAGATTTTTCCCAGAAATTCATACGGAAGGTGGACCCAGTCCGCTGTCATCCCATCCACTGAAGAAACTGCCCGGAGTGCTACTACCCTTTCATAGGTCCTTTCATCGCCCATTACCCCTACCGCTTGTATGGGTAACAGTATGGCCCCTGCCTGCCATACCTGATCATATAATCCCTGCTCGCGTAAACCTTGGATAAAAATATAATCCACTTCCTGTAGGGTGGCGACCTTTTCCGGAGTGATGTCTCCCAGAATCCTTATGGCCAGCCCAGGGCCAGGAAAAGGATGTCTACCAATGATATTCTCAGGAATTTCCAAGGCCCTTCCAACTTCCCTCACCCCGTCCTTAAATAGCGTCTTAAGGGGTTCCACTACTTTTAATTTCATGAATTCAGGCAATCCCCCCACATTATGGTGGGATTTAATGGTAGCAGATGGGCCATTTACAGATACTGATTCTATTACATCAGGATAGATGGTGCCCTGCCCCAACCATTTCACTCCTTCGATTTTATGAGCCTCCTCATCAAAAACCTCAATAAATGTCCTTCCTATGGCTTTCCGCTTTCCTTCAGGATCATCAATGCCCTTAAGTGCATCGTAAAATTTCTGTTTAGCATCCACGCCAATAACGTTAAGCCCCAAGTTCTTGTAAGAGGCCAACACCTCCTCGTACTCGTGCTTCCTCAATAGCCCATTGTCCACAAAAACACAGGTGAGGTGTTCACCTATGGCCCTATCAATCAAGGTAGCCGCCACGGAACTGTCAACTCCTCCTGACAAGCCCATGACCACCTTGTCGTTGCCTATGGTGTGTATTAGTTCGTCTATGGTAGCATCTATAAATACGTCGGAGGTCCAATCCTGGGAGCAACCGCAAATGTGTACCACAAAGTTTCTCAGGAGATTTTTACCTTCAGTACTATGGGTCACCTCAGGGTGAAATTGAATACCATACGTTTGTTCTTCCTGTACCTTATAGGCTGCTATTCTTACAGAAGGTGTCCCTGCAATGATGTCAAAACCTTTCGGCAATTCCTTGATGGTGTCCCCATGTGACATCCATACCTGAGAGCCATGGGTCATTTCCTTAAATAAGTCCACATGGGTATCTAGATGGCTAAGGTTGGCCCTTCCATACTCCCGTATTTCTGAGGGAGCTACATTGCCTCCGTATTTTTGAGCCATTAGCTGGGCCCCATAGCAAACACCCAAAATGGGGATGCGACCGCGCAATTCGTCCAAATCCAAATCCGGGGCACCTTCATCCCTTACCGAGCAGGGGCTACCTGAAAGGATGACTCCCCTGATATTATCATCGAGCGTAGGGATATTATTGTAGGGGTGTATCTCGCAATACACATTAAGTTCTCTCACCCTCCGGGCAATAAGCTGGGTATACTGAGAGCCAAAATCTAAGATCAAAATCTGTTCTGCCATGCGCAAAGGTAAGCAGCCCCGTGGAAATCCCGAAAAATTTCCGAAATTTTCAAGTCACTGCTCCTCTTCACCATCTGCTGTCTCCCCTGTGAAAAGCGTTTCCAGTATTTTGGCATTGACGCCCTGCTCGATTAAGTGTTTGGCAAAAACATCAGTATATCCATGGGTAAGAAAAACCTCCTCTGCCCCTGTGGAGAGTATGGCCTCATTTAGGCCAGGCCAGTCCGCATGATCAGAAACTACAAAACCTGCATCAGCAGCCCTTCTTCTCCTGGCTCCCCTTACCTGCATCCACCCTGAGCAGATGGCTGTACGGTATGGGGAAAATTTTCTCATCCATGGGGTCCCTGCAGCCGAGGGGGGAGCAATCACAAGTGCCTGTTTAAACGTGGATTTTGGGATATCTTGTGTCACTTTCACCGCCTCAGGCAATTTGACACCATCCGAAGAAAGGGCCTGATGTGTATTCCAAACAGCCCCGTGTAAATACACAGGGCCGGTACTTAAATCTAAATGGCAATGAATCCTTTGAGCTTTCCCTAGGGCATAGGTGAAAAGTACTGAACACCTTCCCGCTTCCGTGTTTTTCGCCCACCATCGGTTTATTTTATCCATTACCATATGCTGAGGTTCCCATTTGTATATGGGCAGGCCGAAGGTACACTCTGAAACAAAAAGATGGCAGGAAAGGGGTTCAAATCCTAGACTAAGACCATCATGTTCGGTTTTGTAATCCCCTGTGATTACAGCCACTTTTCCCTGATAACTCAGTCGGACTTGAGAAGACCCGGGAATATGCCCCGCAGGATGTAAGGAGACTTTTACACCATTGATGCTTATGGTCTCTCCATAAGCCAAGGTTTGAAGCGAAATATCTGCACCCAGACGATGCTTCATAATATTTTTAGATTGCTGATGGGCAAGGTACTTTTTCATCCCCCATCTGGCATGGTCGGCATGGGCATGGGTGATCACTGCTTTATCCACAGGCCTCCAGGGATCTATATAGATATCCGCCTGGGAGCAATACAACCCATCATCGTGTAGTTCCAAAAGGGAATTAGCCATGCTAAATTACTTCTCGGTCAACTTCTCCCCAGGTTTAGCGTATGAGAGCCTGCCCAATTTCTTGCCAATATGGTATTCGTCCTGGCCGGAAACCGTTACCGTACCCAGTAAATTCAAATCTACAAACCCATCCCTTCCTACTGCTTCCTCCTTTACCCAAACCTGCTGCACCGCGCCTATCAATAATATCGTCCCGTTTATTTTCAGGGTTTGGCTTTCCACAAAATGACAGGCTACCTTCAGGGGACTTATTTTCACAAAAGGGGCAGGAAAATCCTCCAAATACTCTTCTTCCAACCCAGTGGCCTCGAATTCAGAAGATTCCCATCTGGCACTGCTGAGGTGAGCCTCTTTATAAAATTCCTCGGTGACATGATTGAGTGTGAACCTTTCTGTTTCCAGGATATTCTCCAAGGTGTGCCGCTTCACTGTGTGGGGCCTGAACAAAATGCCCACCAAAGGGGGGGAGGCTCCGATGTGAAAAACCTGGGAAAACGGAGCTAAATTGGTTACCCCTTGCTTGGATTTGGTTCCGATAAGGTTCAGACTTTTATAGCCTGAAAGGCAATTGACAAAATCCCTTCTAAAGGATTGTTCCGCATTCATAATAGCGGCAAGATCGAAGGATTTATACATGAATAGCTTCTTCCAGGGAGTTACAGTATTTGATATCCAATTTGTCCACGATGTTATTGGGATTATTGGCCATGATTTGCTCTTTGGCAATCATGACCATTTTCTCAAACCACTTTTCATCTGGAAGGATTTTTCTGTGAATGGACAAACCGTATTGAAGCATTTCCTTCTTCCACACCAAAAAATACCATTCCATACTAGGCTGGTGAAAAGCCCTTAATGAACGTTTATCAAACACAAATTTTTTTATGCCCCCCTTTTTCACTATCTCCGAGATTTTGTCAAAGGTATTTTTGAAATCCTCTATGGGAACATAGTCTGCCAGAAGAACGCATATGACAATGCCCTCCTTATGGTCTACGAAAACTTTTGCATACCTTTCCTCAAAGGATAAGTCAAAATTTTCTAAGGCTGACTTCTTTAAGGTTTCTTTCATTTTTTTACAATTGTCTTTCAATGGTCAGGCCTGCCCCAAGGTTTGATCCGAGCCTTGTCCCGGACCTTACGGTAGGCAGGCTTGATTCGGGAGAATCTCGCAAATGATAATCATGCCTCTGTGTGTCGCCTGCGTCAGGCCCTGACTGCCGTCAGGACAGGCTCGATTTAATGTGTTTATAATTGTTTCTTAATGGTCAAAACCTGCCCCGTACCGCAGGTCGGTGTAGCCTGCCCCTGACTGCCCCAAGCTTGTTTCGGAAGAATCTCGCCATGCCCCGATAGCCCCAATAGCTTTCGGGGGGTGGGGGAGGCATCCCAGCGTGTGAAGTTCTTGTCATACTCGATTTCATAAGGATACTGAATAAAAGGTACGCCATCGAATTACTGGTAAAACCATAAACGAGAATTAATGAAATGAGTTTTTTCTATTTTTCTTTTGCTCTTCCACTTCCTGTTTAAACAGCTCCATGTCCTCCTCTAGTTTAATAGCATAATTGATAGTGGTCTTCATAAGTTCCTGCTGGGAGGCAATTTGCTCCTTTAATCTGCATAATTCCTTATTCATTTCACCCAACTTTTCTTCATAGGCTTTCCTGAGTCTCTCTTTTTCAAGTTGAGCCTTTTTCAGTTCAGCCTTAAAAATCAAATACGATTCAGGTGGAGTTCTCATAAATTCTCTCTTAATCCAAAAGGATGCCACATCCTTGACCGATTTCACTTTTTCAATTTAACTTAATTACCTTAAGGCCGACATGCCTCCGTCTACCTTTAATACTTGCCCTGTCATCCAGGAAGAATCTTCCGACAACAAATAAAAGGCCGCCGAAGCAATATCTTCAGAAGTCCCATATCTAGATAGGGGGTGTCTTCTTTTCGCACCTTCCTTTTTCTCATCACTTGAGAGCAAGGCACTGGCCAAGGGAGTATCCGTAAGGGAAGGCGCAACTGCATTTACCCTGATCCTGCTGGCTGCCCACTCCGCAGCAAGAGATCTTGTCAAACCCTCAACGGCACCTTTGGCACTGGCAATCGAAGCATGAAATCCCAACCCTGTCTGTACGGCTACTGTGCTAAAAAGCACTACGGATGAAGAGCCTGATTTTTTAAGTGATTTAAGACAAGCCTGCAAGACTTTCACCGCACCTAATACATTAATTTCAAAATCTCCTTGAAAATCCTCCTTTTTGAATCGGTGAAAAGGTTTTAGATTGATTGTTCCTGGACAATACACCAAACCATCTATATGATCTGGCAAATCCTTTATTTCATCAAAATCAGATGTGACATCCAAGTGCTGCTCCCCCTCCTGGGAACGGGAATAGGTGGAAACTTCAGCTCCAGCTTCTTGTAACATTTTCTTTAAGGATGCGCCTATTCCACTGCTTCCCCCAATGATCACAATTTTCTTATCTTTCATGTGTTTATATTTTCCTTTCAGCGGTCACATGGAATGCCCTGGATAATCATCCCCCTGTGTGAGAATTCTTTCTCATGGGCATTTCATCTGTTTATAATTTGTTTTTCAGCGGTCATAACCTGCCCCGTACCGCAGGTCGGGGTGGAATCTCGCTTTGATAATCATCCCTCTGTGTGAGGTTCTCCTCATGCTCGATTTCATCTGTTTATAATTGTCTTTTTATGGTCAGATGGAATCTCGCAATTATCATCATGCCACTGTGTGTCGGTATTCGACATGCCCTGACTGCCGTCAGGACAGGCTCGATTTCATGTGTTTATATTTTCTTTTCAGCGGACATAACATGTCCCGATCTTCGGGATAGCCTGTCCCGAACTCGCTTCGGGAGATTCTCGCTACGCCCCGATAGCTATCGGGGGGGGGCATCCCACTGTGTAACGATTTCGTCATGCTCAATTTCATTTTTTAATGCTACTTTAACTATTATAATGAAATTCATTTAAAATTGTTTCATCCGGCTGCTTTCAACAAAAAAGCCAGGAGTAAACCTGGCTTTTTTATGTCATATTTTGAACAGTTGATGTATTTTCTGCCCAAATTCCTCTAATCTAGTATTCTCCAAAATTATTTTTGAAGACTTATGTACTTTAGAAATTCCCCCCTTTTAACTTCATCATCCTCAAACTTACCACTGTAAAAAGAGGTAACAGTACTAGAGTTCACATCTTTTACGCCCCTTGAAGATACACACATGTGATGTGCATCCACAATTACTGCTACATCTTCGGTACCTAGGATTTCTTTGAGTTCATTCCCAATCTGCATGGTCAATCTCTCCTGAACCTGAGGTCTTTTTGCAAAATATTGAACAATCCGATTAATTTTTGATAGACCTATGACATTACCGTCTGAAATATAGGCTACGTGGGCTTTTCCATAGATAGGGACGAAATGATGCTCACAATGAGAAAAAAACGTAATGTCTTTTTCTACCAACATTTCATTGTATTTGTATTTGTTCTCAAACAGCTTTACTTCCGGTTTATTTTTGGGATCCAGTCCGCTGAAAACCTCTTTAATAAACATTTTAGCTACTCTTCTAGGCGTCCCTTTAAGGCTATCATCAGTTAGGTCAAGCCCAAGTACGTGCATTATTTCTTTAAAATGTTTCTCTATCAGCTCCATTTTAAGGTCATCATCCATCTCAAAGGCATCTTCCCTTAGAGGTGTTTCATGAGAGGTACCCACATGGGCATCGCCAATT
The DNA here is from genome assembly GCA_003565295.1 of Cyclobacteriaceae bacterium. GTDB lineage: Bacteria > Bacteroidota > Bacteroidia > Cytophagales > Cyclobacteriaceae > Pleomorphovibrio. Next base: position 20,659 of record PXCO01000013.1, on the reverse strand, counting down.
TCATCGATGGCCTCACTAATATCAATTCCCGTTGTATTCAACAAAGTTTCTTTCTGTTTCATATAATCGAATTGTTAAATCGTATTTTTTGTCAATCTTTTCCCTTAAAATATTCCAAATAACCACAGCAATGTTTTCTGCAGTTGGATTAACGTTTTTAAATTCATCTGTGTCTAGGTTTAAGTTTTTATGATCAAATTTATCGGTGACATAATGCTTGATGAGGTCTTTCAATATTTTCATATCGAAAACATATCCCGTGTCAGGATCTATGGGCCCCACCACCTTTACCTCCAAATCATAATTGTGCCCATGGAAATTAGGGTTGTTGCATTTGCCGAACACCTCCTCATTTTTCTCTTCACTCCAACCTGGGTGATGCAACCTGTGGGCTGCATTGAAGTGAGCTTTTCTAAATACGGCAACTTTCATCTGTTTATAATTGTCTTTTTATGGTCAGATGGAATCTCCCAACGATAATCATCCCCCCGTGTGTCGCTCTCGTCATGCCCTGACTGCCGTCAGGACAGGCTCGATTTCATGTGTTTAAAACAGCATAATTATTTTTTTGTTTAACGATTATAGAATAAAATTAAACAAATTTATTTTAATTAATTGATTTAAATCATTAGGGGTTGATTTTCAATTATTTACACCTCAACCCCTATTTTACAACCAGTATAGCAACAAGAGTTAGTGCCAGATAGGTTCGCCATTGAGCATCAGAAATAAATAAATTAAATAAATTCGCATTCTTTCTTTAGATTAATTGTTTATTTTTAAACGTTTAATAAATTAACCATAGCATTATCCAATTCATTCAAACGAAATTTTATGCATAGGTTTTTGGTCTTACTGACATTATTTGTTTCAGCACCCATCTTTTCCTCACATATTCTGCTAACGGAAAGATCTGTAAGTGGAGACCTTGTTGAGCTTTATCCAACTTCCCTAGAAGGTCATTCGCGAAAATTAGCCTCTCAGATTTGGGGGAGCTTAGACAAAACAAAGTCCATACCTAAAAAAGAGGCTCTGGAAAAGGCTATCTTAGGGTATTTAATCCTTGGAGAAACTTATGATATCCCTGAGGATAAACCCCTTACCCTGATTGATTTTTCACTCCCATCCACCGAAGAGCGTTTATGGATTTTTGATGTAAACGAAATGCAACTTATCTACCAAACCTATGTTTCGCACGGTAGAAATTCCGGGGGCAAGTGGGCAAGACAATTCTCCAATTCCCATTCCAGCTATATGAGTAGCCTAGGCTTTTACCTTACAGCAGAAACTTACCAAGGAAAGCACGGTTACAGCCTAAAATTGGATGGGGTTGAACCCGGTTTCAATGACCAGGCAAGGTCTAGGGCAATCGTCATACATGGAGCCGATTATGTAGAAGAGCATTTTATCCAAACTCACGGCAGGCTAGGTAGAAGCTTAGGCTGTCCTGCTTTACCTAATGAACTCACCAAAGAGATTATAGATATCATTAAGGAAAATAGTTGTTTGTTCATTTATGCCGAGGATGAGTATTATTTGGAGCACTCCCCAGTGCTTAACCTAGGCTGAATTTTACAGGCTGATTAATGACTTTAAACAACTCTTCGTCCCTGCTGTAGATATCGTGCCTAAACATCGGTACCCCTTCGCTATCCGTCCAAAACGTAAGGTAAAGCAAAACGACCGAAATAGGTTTTCTCAACATAACCGTTTGTTCCTTCCCCCCATACATTACAGACCTTATTCTATCCTCAGTCCATAATGGTTGGTCTGCCAACAAAAGATTCGCCAATTCGAAAGGCCTTTGTATCCTTACACAACCCGAACTCAGGGCCCTGTCGTCTCTCATGAACAAATCCCGGGAAGGCGTGTCATGAATATAGACATTGAATTTGTTAGGGAACATGAACTTAACCCAACCCAATGAATTACTGGGGCCGGGATCCTGTCTTACCATGTATGGGAAGTTTGATGCGCTAATATTCGCCCAATCCACGTTGGCGGGGTCAACTTCCTGCCCACCGTAGGTAAGTAGCCGCATGTTCTTTGCACGTAAGTACCCTGGATCTTTTTTGATTGCAGGAATTACGTCATTTCTCAAAATAGTGGGTGGCACAGTCCAGGTAGGACTGAACACCAAATAACTCATAAGTGCATTGAAAACAGGGGTTTTCCTATAGGCCTTACCTACTATGGCTTTGGAATGTAGCAGGGTGTCCCCTTTGCGTATATAATCCATGGAGTAATTGGCAATATTTACCAAAATAAGTTCAGAAAGTGTGGTATCTGGCAACCATCTTAACCTTTCCAAGTTCACAGTAGCTTGTTGGATTAGGTCTTTGGGACTTTTGTTCATGGCCCTAAAAGTGGCCTGACCTATCACACCGTCTGGATTTAAACCATGTTTCTTCTGAAATACCTTCACTTCAGTCAATAAAAGTGAGTCATAAAGACTTGGGGATGTTGTCGTAGGCACCTCAATCTCACCTTGTCCCAAAAAACTCAGGCGTTCACGGATTCGGGGAATCAAATTATGGGTCTCATTGGGCTTTATGGAAATATTGCTCGACAGTGATTGCCATTGTGCTGGCATCTTATCCTGCATTTCATAGAGCTCCATAAGGCTTGTCCTCATCCTTTTGTAAATGGAAAAACCTGGCCATAAATCCTCCAGTTGAGTTCGGATGTTGGTTTCCTCCAAGCCCCTTTTTAATTTCTTTAGAATGTCTTTGCTAGGTTGTTTTTTATTGATTTCCCATCCTATTTTGCTGTGCTCGGGATCCACTTTTCCCATGTAAAGGTGGGTGCCATAGGCGATGAAGGCATCGGTAAGCAGAATATCGAGTACAGCCAGTTCCACACCACTTACAGGTTGGCCACCTTTGTTAGCTTGTTCCACTTTCGCAATTAGTTGATCAACGACCTCAATATGATAATCCAAAGGATTAAGACCGTCAAATTTGCTTTGATGAAGGTGATACTTCATCTCATAAGCTTTACAATTAAGCTCATACAATGTGGACCAGGCAGGACGGAAGTTCCTTTGCGCATAAAACTGCATTCCTGTATTGGGATGGTATAACCTTCTATTGCCGATCATCCAGTCGGACTCCATGGCATGGCTTTCATAAAGGTTTCTGATTTCAAATGTCACCCCGTCATCAAAATTACGTTCCTGTGCGAAGGAAACAGACTGGACTCCAATTGAAAATAGAACCGCATAAAAAACGGTGAAGGGGAATACTCGTAATTGCAACTTCATGATTATCTTTATTTATTCTAGCTGAAATGTTTCAAATTTTTTGCCCAGTATCCAGCTATCGTGCAACATTTGAATAAACTCTTCCATTTTGTTGAGAGGAATCATGTTCGGGCCATCACTCAGGGCTTTTGAAGGACTTGGGTGGGTTTCCACGAAAAAACCGTCCACACCTGCAGCACCTGCGGCTCTGGCCAGGTAAGGAGCAAACTCCCTCCTACCCCCACTGGAGCCCCCCTGTGCACCGGGTTGCTGCACGGAATGGGTGACATCAAATACCACCGGCGCAAACTGGCGCATCTGAGGCAGGGCCCTCATATCCACCACTAAGTTATGGTAACCGAGTACAAAGCCCCTCTCCGTGAGACATACCTTTTCGTTCCCGGCCTCTCTCACTTTTTCCACCGCATACTTCATGTCTTCGGGAGCCATAAACTGTCCTCTTTTTATTTTTACAGCCTTACCCGTTTCCGCAGCAGCAACCAAAAGATCAGTTTGACGACAGAGGAAAGCGGGTATCTGTAACACATCCACTACCTCAGCCACCTCGGCCGCCTGTTGCCTTTCATGAATATCTGTAAGCAAAGGCACCTTATACCGCTCCCCTACATATTGCAGTGTTTCAAGTGCCTTGTCCATGCCCAACCCCCTGAAAGAACCGACAGAGGTTCTGTTTGCCTTGTCAAAGCTGGCTTTGAACACATATTGAAAGCCATATTGATCAGCCCACGCACTCACCTTTTCAGCTATTTCGGCGCAAAGTTCTTTGCTTTCTACCGCACATGGGCCGGAAAACAACACAGGTTTCGCCCCTCCCAGGCACACTCCCGGGGAAATGGGCATTTTAATTCTGGAAATCTCCATTATTCTTATTTTACCTTAATCACCAATTACTTTTTCTCTGGGTGAAAGGGTGAATTCAAAATTCCTTTAGTTGACCATTTTTCAAATCTTCAACGATTTGGTTCAGAAGGCCCTTTGATCCCAAAATCATGTCAGCCAACTCCCTGAAAGCACCTGCGCCTCCTTTGGCAAGAGTAGTAAAATCAACTGCTCCTTTTACGTAATCGAGGGCGTCCAGGGGAGCTGCAGATAACCCTACCTTATCCAAAAGCTCAAGGTCAATTAAGTCATCTCCTATGTAGGCACATTCAGATAGCCCAATTCCAACCTTTGCCGCCCATTCGGTTACCACGGCCAATTTATCCCTTACCCCATGAAAATGATAATCAAAGCCCATTTGCTCGCACCTTATCTTGGATACCTCCACATCCCTTCCTGAGATTGCAACGGTTTTTATTTGAGCTTGTTTGAGGTAACGTATGATCTGCCCATCCCTTACCTGAAATCGCTTGTATTCCGTGCCATGATCATCGAGAATGATTCCCCCATCTGTAAGCACTCCATCTATATCAGTAATGATGGCTATTACCGCACTCGCTTTATCCTTCAATGACTTATCAGTTCCCGGCATCTTTAACGTTTTTTCTTCCAATGGATAGAATAAAGATCCAATCTTCTCTGTTCCAAATTCCTCACGCTTCCGGTTTTACGTAGCTTCGTAAGCAAATCCAAGTCCACGTCTGCCACAATGGTGGTCTCCGTGTTAAGTGAGGCTTCGGCCACGGTGGCATCATGGGGAAAAGAAAAGTCTGATGGGGAGTAAATCGCCGCTTGGGAGTGTTGAATATCCATATTCTCAACCTTTGGCAAATTCCCCACTGACCCGGTGATGGCCACGTAGCATTCATTTTCTATGGCCCTTGCCTTGGAGCATGTGCTCACCCTCAAAAAGGCATTCTTAGTGTCTGTCCAAAACGGAACAAAAAGAATATCCATCTCCTGCTCTGCCAGAATCCTTCCTAGCTCGGGGAATTCCACGTCATAGCAAATTAATATGCCAATACGCCCAGCATCGGTATCGAATACTCTGATCCCATTGCCCCCCTGAAGGCCCCAATAGGCTTGTTCATCTGGGGTAATGTGCAATTTGTACTGCTTATCCATGGTACCATCTCTACGGCAGAGATAGCTGACATTCCTTAATTTTTTCCCATCGTATTCGGGCATGCTTCCTGCGATAATGTTCACGTTGTAGCTCAAGGCCAAGTCTCTCATTCTGTCCAGGATTTCTGCGGTAAACTCGGAGAGGTTTCGAATGGCCTCAGAGGCTTCCATGTCATTGAATTCGGCCAACAGAGGGGCATTGAAAAATTCCGGAAACAAACAGAAGTCTGATTTATAATTGGAAATGGTGTCTACGAAAAACTCGACCTGCTGCATCAGGTCGTCCACATTGGCAAACCTCCTCATTTTCCATTGGACCAGGCCAAGCCGAACAATGGTCTTTTGGTTACCAATGAGTTTCTCGTCCTTCTCATAATAGATATTGATCCACTCCAACAGGGTGGCATAGGCCCTTGAGTCCACATCTTCAGGAAGGTACTTGGTGATGACCTTCCTCACATGAAACTCGTTGGCCAGTTGAAATGAAAGTACAGGGTCAAAAATCTCCTTGTTCTTGACCAACTCTATGTACTTTCTGGGAGTCATTTGTTCTGCGTATTTATTATACCCCGGAATTCTGCCCCCTGCTATAATGGATCTCAGGTTGAGGTTTTCGCAAAGTTCCTTTCGGGCATCGTAGAGCCTTCTTCCCAGCCGTAGCCCCCTGTACTCCTTGTCCACAAAAACATCAGTGCCATAGAGGGTGTCCCCATTGTCATCGTGGGTGTCAAATTTGCCATAGCCTGTGATTTGATCATAGGTATGGGTATCTCCGTATTTAGAGTAATCCACGATAAGACTCATGGCCACGGCTACCACCTTGCCATTGTCCTCTATGCAAATCTGTCCAGCCGGAAAAGCTTTAACTTGGTTTTTGAATTCCTCTTTGGTCCACCCCATCCCCTGGTTGCGGTAAATGCTTGTCATGATATCCTTGATATCCTCAAAGTCTGACAATTTTATGTTACGCAGCTTAAGCCTGTGCTCAAGTTCCTCTTTTTGCTTGCTCATGCAACAAAATTAATCAATAATAAAATAAGAAATCAGTTAGGTTTATTTGGTAAGTTATAATATACCCCATAAAGCAAACAACAATCATGCAGACTTTTCCTCTAGGGCAAAACCGCCAAGGGCACCTTGCCCTCATAAATCAAGTCATTGATCAGCATCTTCCGGAACACCAGATCAGAAAAATACCTGGAGCCTCTCTGAAGCACCAGTAAACTTCCGGGGTGATCGGTTAAAAGCATTTTGGTCTGTTCAGCCACATCCCCTTCCAATATCAGCTTGGTTTGGATCTGAAAGGCTCCTTCAAATTTCCGGACAAGGTGATCTAAATAAGTCTCCACTTTATCGGGATTTTCCGAGGAAGAGACTACAGAAAAAAACACCAGCCTTTTAACCTGAGGCTGGAAATATCCCATTAAACTAGTAAGCTGTTCGGTATTGAGGGTAAATTTTGGGTTTACCCCAACCAAAAATTGTTGGGGATTAAGCCGGTTTGCTTCCTTTGGCAAAGCTAAAACCTTACAGTGAAGTTCCTGAATGGCATTTACCACATTACTTCCCAGAAAAATCTTCTTCAAGGTCCCGGTACCCTTCACTCCCATTAAAAGCAAATGGTCATAGGGCTCCTCCAATAATTTTTCCAAAGTGATCATCAGATGCTGGTCTCCGATCTCAATCCTCACGTTCTCTGAAGGAAAATCTGCCTTTTGCAACAGATCTTTGATTATACTTAAGTTTTCGGCATTCACTTGTTGGGCTATTTTCTTCCGGGTATCCACATCGGTTAATGAAGGGGCCGTCAGGGTACTCTGATGGACGATCACCACATCAGCTTCACTCGCCAGGACCAAACCTCTCGCATAGGTTAACAGATGATCGGCATAATCGGAAAAATCCAAGGCAATAATCAGTCTTTTTTTCATGTGTTTATATTTTCTTTTCAGCGGCCATAACCTGCCCCGTACCGCAGGTCGGGGTGGAATCTCGCTACGAGTAATCATCCCAGTGTGTGACGTGCTCGTCATGCTCGATTTCATATGTTATTTTTTTGATTTAACGGCCAATTCCATCCAATCATAAGTTAAAATCGAAATTTATTCGAGTGTAGAGGAGAACTTCTCATCAAATTTAACCTATTTTAGGAAAGGAATCTAACAACTTCAAACCATATAGTTAAGTATGGAGGAACTACATCAAGATATTAAAGATGGAAACCTGGGGGGATTTTTGCAGCATCTCAATGAACTGCTGCAAATAAATCTCATAAAAATTGGAGATACAAAATTGACCCTGGGGCTGCTTATTTGGTTGGTAATTTCAATTTCCGTAATCCTTATAGTTTCTGAACTAATAAGGAAGTTATTAGTGAATAAGATCTTAGCGAGGTACAGGTTGGATATTGGAATCCGGCAGTCCATAGGTACCATTGTGAAATATGTCCTGATAACTTTAGGTTTTTTCACCATACTCCAAAATACCAATGTGGATTTGAGTGCCCTGGGCATATTGGCAGGTGCCGTCGGTGTAGGGATTGGTTTTGGCCTTCAAAACATCACCAATAACTTCATCAGTGGATTGATCATATTATTTGAAAGGCCCATAAAAGTAGGGGATCGCATAGAAGTAAATGGTGTGAATGGAGATGTGGTGAAAATTTCGGCCCGTTCCACTATGGTTGTAACCAACGACAATATTAGCATCATCGTCCCCAACAGCCAATTTATTGACAGCCCTGTGACCAACTGGTCACATCATGACCGAAATATCAGGTTTAATATCCCTGTAGGGGTTTCCTATAAAGAGGACCCCGAGAAGGTAAAGGCTATTTTGATCGAAGCGGCAAACTCCAACAAAGGGGTGATGCAACATCCTCCCCCAGACGTACTCTTCAGTAATTATAATGACAGTAGTATAGATTTCTGGCTAAGGGTCTGGACCACAGAATATATCAACAGGCCTAACGTGCTGAAAAGTCAATTGTATTATGATATTTTCAAAAGGTTTTCGGAAGCAGGGGTTGAGATCCCTTTTCCTCAGCGGGATATTCATATACGCTCCGGGTTTGAAAAAATAAAGCCTTCCTGATTTTTTTAATTTATCTTATTAATGGCTTATATTTAAGCCGTTAAAATTAGGCAGTATGTATTTTTATCATTTATTGAAATGGGGGAAAGTATGCCTGGGGTTTGTATTTTTTATCCTCGGCAGTGAGATTGTCCATGCCCAAAGTCATTATAGAGCAAGATTTGAGGAACCTTGGTCTTTTTCCTTGCAGGCAGGCCCGTCCCAATATTTTGGAGATCTTTATTCATTATGGAGGTATTATGAGGGCATACAGCCAGAATATAATGTGGGAATATCGGCCAGATACACCTTTGGCACTAACTTAAAAGCACGTACAGATTTTTCTTTTTATCAAATCGCAGGAGAAGACACCAAGGCCGACCCTAGAAGTGGCCGCATCCCCCGGGATTTGAACTTTAGGGCGAGAAACTGGGAGGCCGCTTTCTTAGTGGAATATTACCTGAAACCGGTAAAGGTGTATAACATTACCAGAGAATTCCTTAACCCCTATATTTTTTTAGGGATAGGTGCCTCCACTAATGACCCCTATGCCTACTTCCGGGGTGAATGGGTAGCACTGCGCCCTCTTCGCACAGAGAACGAGTCCTACCCGGGGGTAGTAATGGTATTCCCGATGGGGTTAGGCCTTAAATACAAGGTCAATGTCTATATGGATATTTTCTTGGAAGGCAATTACCGGTTTACCCTTACTGACTTCCTCGATGATGTAAGTGCTTTTAATATCTCTGGTTTTTATGAAGATTTAATCGACGACTATGTTTCCGGTGAAAACCCCAACCGGTTGAGGCTATCCATTCGGCAGCCTCGCTATCTGCTGGAAAATGGTGAGCCAAACATTGAACTGATCAGACGAACTGGAGGTGCACCTAGAAGGGGTAGTGGAGATCCTCGGATAAATGAACCCGAAGCCCGGTACGATGGCTACTTCACACTCAATTTTGGGGTGGAGATATATTTTTCCCAAGACATCTGGGACAACTGGATTTTCAGAAAAAGGGGTAGGGGTTACCGGTGGTGGTAAAACCATCTCTTTACCTACAGATTTTAAGGAGGATGAATTAGGATTTTACCAGATCCATTATACGGCTGCCACTTAATGCGGATATTTTTTTTTACTTTTGGAACCATTTTCCACAATTTATTACGAAAAGCAAAATGTCAGCATACGATTTTCAAGAGGTAGAGAAAAAATGGCAGGCCAAATGGGAGAGCCAAGGATTATTCAACGCAAAAATTGACCCTGATAAGCCAAAATTTTACTCCCTGGACATGTTTCCCTATCCTTCAGGTGCAGGGCTGCATGTTGGCCATCCTCTGGGATACATTGCATCAGACATAGTGACCCGGTATAAACGGTTGAAAGGCTTTAATGTCCTCCATCCCATGGGTTATGATTCCTTTGGTCTTCCTGCGGAGCAGTATGCGATTCAAACCGGGCAACATCCCGCGGTCACCACGGAACGAAATATCCAACGTTATACCGAACAGTTAAAAAGGATAGGTTTTGCCTTTGACTGGGACAAAGAGGTACGAACCTCCGAACCCAACTACTACAAGTGGACTCAGTGGATATTCATGCAGCTTTTCGATAGTTATTATGATCTGGAAGCTGACAAAGCCCGGCCCATTGCGGAATTGGAGGCTATCTTTAACGAAAAAGGAAACCAGGGAATAAATGTTGCCTGCGACGAATACATAGAGCCGTTTACCGAAACGGAATGGAGTGGGTTTTCGGAGAAGGAAAAGCAGAAAACACTCTTAAAATACCGACTTACCTACCTGGCCGAGACCACGGTAAACTGGTGTCCGGCCTTGGGAACGGTTTTGTCCAACGACGAGGTAAAAGACGGGTTCTCGGAAAGAGGCGGCCACCCCGTGGAGCGCAAAAAAATGATGCAATGGAACATGAGGATCACTGCCTATGCTGAACGTTTGCTGAAGGACCTGGAAGAAGTAGAGTGGCCAGAGCCTGTCAAGGAAATGCAAAGAAATTGGATAGGAAGATCCACGGGGGCGGAGATGGTCTTTCAAGTCGAAGCGCATGATTTGAAGATAAAAGTATTTACCACCCGTATCGACACCATATATGGGGTTACGTATCTTGCACTGGCTCCCGAACACGAATTTGTGGAAGAACTGATCACGGAAGAACAGAGAAATAAAGTGGAGCGCTATGTGGCGACGGCAAAAAACCGTTCCGAGAGGGACAGGATGAGTGATGTCAAGACCATTTCAGGAGCATTCACCGGTGCCTATGCCATCAACCCGTTCAATCAGGAAAGGATTCCTATATGGGTGGCGGATTACGTATTGGCAGGATATGGCACAGGGGCGGTTATGGCCGTGCCCGCCCACGATGAAAGGGACTATAATTTTGCCAGGCACTTTGGCCTTGAAATACGACAGGTCATAGAAGGAAACTTGGAGGAGGGGAGTTTTCCCGGCAAGGACGGCATGATCATGAATTCAGGCTTTATCAGTGGCCTACCCATGCAAGAGGCCATGGACAAAGCCATTGCTTTTTTGGAAGAAAACAAAATAGGAAAGGGTAAGATCCAATATAAGATGCGGGATGCCATCTTCACCCGGCAACGATATTGGGGAGAGCCGCTGCCTGTTTATTTCAAAGATGATCTTCCCTACTTAATCGATGAAAAGGACCTGCCCCTGGTGTTGCCCGAGGTAGACAAATACCTGCCTACCGAGGAAGGTGAACCCCCACTTGGTAGAGCCGAGGATTGGACTTACAAGACCGCGGAAGGCGAGTTCCCTTTGGAATTATCCACCATGCCGGGATGGGCAGGGTCAAGCTGGTATTTTTTCCGCTATATGGACCCCAAAAACGAATCGCGCTTCGTGGGACAGGAAGAAGAAAAATACTGGGGCCAGGTGGATTTATACATTGGAGGGGCAGAGCATGCCACCGGCCACCTGTTGTATTCCAGGTTTTGGACCAAGTTCTTGTACGACCGCGGATTTGTCTCCATTAAGGAGCCTTTTAAAAAGATGATCAACCAGGGCATGATTCAGGGCAGGTCCAATTTCGTATACCGGAAAAAAGGCAGCAATGTATTTGTGAGCGCCGGGCTTAAAGGAGAACATGACGCCATCCCCATGCATGTGGATGTGAACATAGTGCATAATGACCGTTTGGATGTGGAAGCCTTCAAGAAATGGAGGCCGGATTTGGCTGATGCGGAATTTATCCTGGAAGATGGCAAATATATCTGTGGGGCGGAAATAGAAAAAATGTCCAAATCCAAGTATAATGTGGTGAACCCGGATGACGTCATTGCCAGATATGGCGCAGACACCCTGAGGCTTTATGAGATGTTTCTAGGCCCCCTGGAGCAGTTTAAGCCATGGAATACCAATGGCATAGATGGCGTGTCAAAATTCCTCAAAAAGCTATGGCGCCTGTTTTATGACGGGTCGGATCAATGGTGCGTGAATGAGGGGATCCCGGGGAAAGAGGAGCTAAAGAGCCTTCACAAAGCCATTAAAAAGGTGGAGGAAGATGTGGAGCGGTATTCATTTAACACGTCGGTATCCACGTTTATGATCTGTGTGAATGAGCTATCTGGGATGAAATGTCATAAAAGAGCCATATTAGAGCCCCTTTTGGTGATTTTATCGCCCTATGCCCCTCATATTGCGGAGGAGCTATGGGAAAAGCTGGGGCATACTTCTTCCATAATTGAGGCTAGCTATCCGAAGGCCATGGAGGAATACCTAACGGAGGAATCACATGAGTATCCGGTTTCCGTGAATGGTAAAATGAGGGCCAAGGTAAGTTTGCCACTGGACCTATCCAAGGAAGAAATACAAGAGCGTGCCTTGGCGGATGAGGCACTTCAAAAATGGATAGCCGGCAAAACGCCAAAGAAGGTAATCGTGGTACCCGGTAAGATCGTAAATATAGTCGTCTAATGATAAACCGCATCATCATAGCTTTAGCCAGTATCCTCAGCAGCGGGGTACTGGCTTATGCACATTTGATGCTGTATTGGCAAATTCATTCTGGAAAACCTCAACCCACAGCAGGGGTTGCACATTTTCATTCCAGCCTGCCCGTACTGAAGGATGGCACCATATTGACATTTGGTCTACTGTTTTTTGCGCTTTTTTGTGCTAGTTTGACATGTACCATTAAGGGGAAACACAAAATCACATTTGCCTGTTTTGTAGGGGTGATGGTGTTGATCTGGGTAAGGATGTGGGTGGGGGGGCTTTAATTAACCCATATTATGGCCAGTTTTACGTATTATGCAATTTGGATGCCCGTCTATTCCTGAAATTTCTTAGTTCGTTTGAAAACTCGTAAAAGTAGCACAGTTCAATGATCCTTATTTTTTATTTCCCCCTAGCAATTTCACCTAATCGGTGACAAAAAGCCCCTTCTAGAGATCCTTTCCCTTTATCCCACAGTTCGGGGAGGTAACTTACCGAACTGTGGGGAGGCAATTCAAGGAACAACAGGAGTAAAACCGATAATAGGCAATGCTCACCAAGTATCTCCTGTCCTATCCGAAGACCTTTTCGAGTGAAGCGAGATAGCCTTCCAACCAGAAGGGTACTAAGGTTCCGTCAATACCATCCCGTAAACTCTGCATAGGATGACCAGTGGGGCCTCCTTTTTCAAGCATTCTTGTGGAGGAGGTCGTAAACCTGCCTTTCAGGGTGATAGAACCCAGCTGGGACTCGGGTACTTTCATGGGCTTCCTTTTGCTGTCATAAACAGTCTTGTATTCCTAGATTATAATAGCGACCCTTGATCAGCCCGAGTTCTGTGCCCGGCCTCCTATGTGCCAGGGTCCAGTCGGTATGGGGACTGGATGGGGTTCTTGCCATATTTACGTATTAGCAACCTAACAAAAAAAACCCGTCTGTGAAACTTTTTCGATGGTTTCTTATGCCAAAAACGTAATTTTTCAAGTTAAGATAGGGGTTAAATTTTCTTCTATCCCTCTTTTTTAATAAGAACAATATTTTTTAGGTCGTGTAAATTTTTAAAATCAATGTCATTACTTTAAAAATTGCATAACCTACACCTAAACTTACACCAATCCCACTTTCTTTTGCGTACTGCGTGGTTACTCGTTGTAAGTTTTAATTAACCTAATCTGTTTAAATATTCCATCAGGTCCAACCAAACAAACTATGTAGACACCCTGCGATAAATTATGCAGTGGAAGTTGATAACTCGTTTTGCTTTCTCCCTTTATGTCCATGTTAAAAACTGATCTTCCATTCATATCATAGATAAAAATACTGTTAATTGGAATATCAGAACTTAGCTGAAGAGTGGTTTTATGATCAGCGGGATTTGGAAATAGATAAATTATGGCAGTGTCATAGATATCCTTTAGGTCTAAAACCTCTACTGGTTGATCTTCTTGAAGGACCCTTAGGTTAAATGCGCCCTCCCCCTTAACTAACTCATTGCTTGACACAATGGATAGGCCAGATATAGTGGCATTATTTACAGTTGAGGTTAATTGAATGGATAGGATGCCATCTACAACCTCAACATGTGGAAAAATAAACTCAATAGGTTGGTTGTTACTTTCATTATACAAGTCAATGTTTGAGCGTAAAGGTTCCCCTTCAATCGAAATAGAAAATACCCTCCGTCCAGCTGTTGCTGCTGGACCACCTTTTCCAAAATAAAGTTCATTATGGTAGGTTTTTACTTGATATATACCATTATCTATAGGAATATTATAAGTAAAATCACTTCCAAACCTTTCTGTATTAAATAGGGCAATGCTGCTTGCGTTGTTGTTGGCGTACGTGGACCCACCGATATAATAAGCGGGGAAGTTGGCGTCTCCAACGTACTCTCTCTCCTCAAAAACCGTCGTGTTGGACGTACCCGTGTTCAGGTAAAGCTCAAAGGCAGGAGCCCCTCCCTGGTCGAGCACCTCGATTAGGGTTACTTCTATGCCCGAGTTTCCGGAACCGTCTTCAACGGTCAGAGCCACCAAATAGCTGCCGGGAACCTCAAACACATGCACAGGATCTGCAACCATGGAGATGTTACCATCACCAAAATCCCACTGGTAACTGAAGGGGCCTGTGCCCAGCGTGCCGGAACCAGTGAAGGACACCTCCAAGGGAGCCATCCCGCTCGTCGTTGAGGCCGTTAGCTCAACTTCTAGCGCCTTAACCTCGATGCCAAGTATCGCCACGTCCATGTCCCCTGTACCGTCTGTAACCGTTAGGGTAACATTGTAATTACCGGGCGACGTAAACTCGTGGACAGCGTTTGCTGAAGTACTCGTGGTCCCATCGCCGAAATCCCATTGGTAACTCAGCTCACCAGTGCCCTGGGAGCCCGAAGAGGTAAACGCAACCGACATTGGGGCAACCCCGCTGCTCACAGAGGCACTCGCAGAAGCAAGGACTGGAAGGGTGATGACACCACTGGATACCACTGCTATTCCGCTGATTGAAGCGTTATTCGCACTGGAAACCAAACCAAGGTTCAGCACCCCGTCCTCCACCTCGATATTCGTAAAAGTCAACGCGAGGGGCTGGTTGCCAGACTCCACATACATATCCAGGTTCTGACGAACCGTAACGCCCTCCAGACTGATACTGAACACACGCTGGCCGGAGGAGGCCGTCCGCCCACCCCTACCAAACCACAACTCGTGGTGGTGGGTAACCACCGTGTAGACCCCGTTCGGAACCGGTATAGCGTACGAAAGGTTGGTCCCGAAACGCTCGGTGTTGTACAATGGTTGGCTACTGGCAGAGTTGTTGGCGTACGTAGACCCACCGGTGTAGTAGCTGGGGAAGTTGGCGTCTCCAAGGTACTCACTTTCCTCAAAAACCGCCGTGTTGGACGTACCCGTGTTCAGGTAAAGCTCAAAGGCAGGGATTTCACCAGGATCAAGTACAGTTATCAATAAAGAATTGGAGTCAATATCACCCTTTTCATCCACAACCTGTAAGGTAACTTCAAATATACCAGATGCATGAAAAACATAAGTGGGATTTGGATCAGTGGTAGAGTTTCCGTCCCCAAAATCCCAGAGGTAACTTAAAGTTCCTGGTCCAGTTGATCCTTCACTGCTAAAGGTCACAGAAAGTGGGTAGGAACCCGAGGTTTGTGAAGCTGAAGGAGAGGAACTGACACCTGGATCAACAATTATTTCCCCAGAAACTGAAATAGTCACCATTTCAGAACCAACATTTTCATTTTCATCTGTAATGGATAGGGTGACAGTAAAATTTCCTACGTCCTCAAAAGTATGAGTTGGGTTCGCGGTTGTTGAAGTAGTTCCATCCCCAAAATCCCAACTATAGGACAATGTGCCAACACCAGTAGAACCGCTGCTTGTGAACATCACCGTCAAGGGGACTGTTCCAGAAAGTGTCGATGCTCCTAAAGATACAACTGGCAGTTCTCCCCCGGATACTTCTCCCTTTAATTCTATGGTTTTCACTTCACCACTTCCATATTGGATATTCAAAAACGCTGGTTCATTATTGGCATTCGAAAGGCGCTCAATCTCCAATTCTAGGTAACTTCCTGCCCTTATAAGACGGTTAGAAGTTTCTGTAAGCATCTGATAATTTGAAGCCCCTGAGCCAGTAATATTTATGGATTTAAGGAAAATTCCGGTATTTCCATTTTGAGCCTGCAATGGTGTGCTGGCTACCTGACCTGGAGCTATTTCCAAATCAACTTCAGTAATTAACTGACTGGCCACCAAAACAGTACCTTGTGGTTGGTCAATCCCGAATACCTCCATATTTTTCATATTTCCGCCGCCTCTGTTTGGGGAACCTGATAATACATAAAGTCCTTTTCCTGAAACAATTCCTTGAGTACCGTGCCTTGCAAAATTAAGTGGGGCAAGTTCTTGCCATTCCTCCTTTTCTGGGTCGTACATTTCAGTTACCGATAACGCCTGATTATTATCAGGAACCTCTCCCCCGGCCACTATGATTTTGTTCAAATAATTATTTACCAAAGCGGCAGCTCTAGGAGTAGGTAAATTCTGCTCTTGGGGTAGAGTGGCCCAAGTTTGGGTTGTAAAATTATATACATCCACTTCTGGAATTACTGGGCCAAAGACACCTCCAATGGGCCCACCAGATCTCCTTCCCGACACAACATAAAGCTTATTATCAACAACAGTAGCAAAAAAATGGTCTCTGGCCTGAGGGGAGTCCTGCAACACAGTCCATTCTCCCGTTTGGGGGTCATACTCATCAAAAAAATTGACATACTGCCCATTATGGCCTAATTTATTGCCATTGACAATATAGAATTTATTATTGTACAACACTACACCTGCAGACCCTCTTCTTCTTTGCTCGGGAATCTCCGGGCCCTGTATCCATTCTTTATTTACGGGATCAAAAGCCCATATGTGTTCGGCAGGTTGTTCACTTGGGAAATTGTTGTCCTTAAATGCGGCTATCACCCAAATCAACCCTTGATAAGTGGCCGCCTGAAAATGATTGAACTCCAAAGGACTACTGTTGGAAAGGGATTCCCAAGTGTCATTGGTGTAATCGTAAATTTCTACTGTCCTGGGATTTTCTCGACCACCCAGAAGATAAAACTTATCTCCAGCCTGTACAAAGGAATTTTCGTGTCTGCCAGTGTAATTTTGGGATTCATGCTTAATGATCCATTGTTGAAGTGACAACGGGGGGCTTACTGTCCAAGTAAACTCAAAAGATTCTGCATCAGAATCAGTACCGTCCTCATCGTCTATAACCACAGTCACGCTATAGGGGCTATGTATATGGGCATCCTCTTCAATCTGGCCATAAAAGGTGCCGTTGGTAGGTTCTATAACTATCCCGGGTGGCAACCCTAAGGCATGAAAGTTCAAATTTCCGTCGCCACCTGATGCTAGGACATATATACTACCATCCAATTCTTCTCCTGCCAAATGAATTTGATTTTCAACTGGAGTAAACAAAATAGGTGTATGATCAATTAATCCAAACAATTGGATAATTTCGATACCATTCACCAATGGGTTTTCCATTGATTTTTGGAAACCTATATTTAATTCCCCGTCTGTAATAGTCACGGGAATCTGTTCCATTCCACCCACTCTATGTCCATATTTAGCAGATAAATCTAATTGGCTAATAACGGGTTGACCTTCAATCAAAACATTAAAAACCCTTTGCCCTGGCTGTGATGTTCCATCAAACCCGTTTCCCATATACAGGTTTACCTTGTATTCTCCGTTTTCCAGTGGAATATTATACTGCATCAACTGTTGGCTACTGTATCTTTCATTATTGAAGATTTGGGCATACATTTGATCACTGATATAGGCAGGTACGGATGAATGCCTATTGCTGGGAGAAAAAGCGTTGGTACTTATAAGGCCAGTATTTACATTGAAAAATTCATTGTTCGTTGCACCTGTAGTATTATGTGCCATCCAGTTGGGGTTTGTGGTTTCATCGGCTATGATCGCCCCACCGGCATTGATCCTTAATATGATCTGCTCATCCAATTTGGTGCTGACCGTAAAGGATTGGTCAATATACAACCCGTTTTGATCGGATGCCCTGATCGTTATTTCCGAGGAATTTACCTCATTTGGAAATTTAAGGGTCAATAAATTGCCCACTACAATAGCTCCAAACACTGGATTGGAATTGTTGACTATATGATAGTCCAAGTTTTCAACTCCATCATTGTCATTAAAATGCTGATTGAGGTCAATGATTTTATCCGTATCATTAACGATCTTTTCCACATTCCCTAGACTCTTAATAATGTAAGGCCTTTCCCCAACCACCTTAAAATAGTTCCATACCCCGATAAAGTCCTTGTCCCAATCGTTGGAAGTGCCGAATATCCCTATGGCCAGAGGAACATCGATAGTTTGAATGGCTTCTTTGATCGAACCGGCAGTCTGGATGGTTCCGATAAAAACTTTATCCGCATTTCCGAATTTATAATATGGCTGAACCGCTCCAACCACGGGATCCACCTCAAAGCCAATCTCCACCAGATCCTCAGTGAGTGGTCTGTTTTCTACTGGGATAGGACGCATTATTGGGTTGGCGTCAGGAACGTCATTTAACTCTTGGGCTGCAATTAGATGGGTTTCGGTAAACACCAATTTAATAAAATTGCTTTGGGTGCCATCGCCCATTTGTATTCCGACTTCACCAACTCCGTCGAAATCATAAAGCTGTCCGGGAGCAGTCAAGCCTAATATACCCGAGGATATCATATATAGGCCCGTTTCAGTGCCCACATTGACCCCAAATTGAAATCCCTTTTCCTGATTATTTTGGGTGCCGTTTGCAGTACCTCCTGTCATGGAAACCTGAATGGCACCCGCTGCACCACCATAGATATCTGCAGGACCAGGTCGCCCCCCAAATTCAAACAAGGTTTAACATGGGCCTATAGAATTATCTATTATTGACGATCTACAAAAAAGTGTAGTCCGGATGGTCGTCACTTTATCACCTATCATCACTTAGCCTCCCGGAATCCGTCACCACGACAAAATCCCCTAACGCACCATACTCCTCCCAATCCGGGTTCTCAAAATCCTCCGCGGGGAAGCACGAAATCACCATGATTTCCAAACGCCTCCTCTTGTCCTGTAAAAACTTTACCGTGCCCATACGGCCGTCACTGTGGAACCGCCCCGTGAGATGCAACACTTTTCCCCTCCTATTGGCCCTCCAGGCATTGAAAATACTGGAGGCCATGGTGGCATCCCTAAGGAGCTGGGCATGGAACACCTCCGGGCCCATAGCGTGCCCATGTTCGCCCATGGCGTCAAAGAACTTCTGCCTATAAGGATCCTCCCTGCCTGGCAGGTCAAAGGTTTCATAATAGCCACTGGCCCTGCTGTCCAATTCATTGAGTGCAGCCAATCCCCTCCTGGCCACCATCTGGGCATACCTTCCCGGGACATTAGCTGCTATCACGGGCCTTTGGGAAGACTTGGCCAAGGCCAGTATGGGAGCATAGTCCTTGTAATTGGGCCAAGCCCTTCCCTCCTGCACCAGCTTCTCTTCGGAAATAAGGTCCGCCAGAAACTCATCCAAGACCAACTGCACATCCCTATCAAACATTTCCATGCTCAAGGTAACCTCTCCATAACTTGCCAACATGACTTCATATAATGCCGCCTGGAGGGTATGGGCGATGCTGTCATCATGTTCCTCCCCAAATATCACCACATTCACCCCTGAGAGGGCCAGATTCAGGTCTTCAAGGCTAATTTCCTGGCTGGTTCTGGTATCGTAGATCCGGTACCGATCCTCAAACTGTGCCATAACCTTAGCAGAAGAAATCAAGGTCAGGAAGGTCAAAAATAGAGGGAAGGAAAAGAATTTAGAGTTGCGCATAATTACCTGCAATTGGTCAGACCAAAAATAGCCAAATTTCTGATAGCAGGAAAAAAGTTAATATTGGTGCCGCCTTTATGCGACATAGGTTTTTTTAATTGAGTTCACTTATCTAATTCCTGCCTCTCTAGGCACAAATGTGGAAAAAGCAGCAAACCGTAATCCTAATTTGATTTTTTCCGAAAACAAATTGCTTGATCATAACGCACAGGATTGAAAACACCCTTTCAAACGACTACTTCAAACAAAACCTCAATATCCTTCAAACCTCCTTCGCACACATTCTTCCGTAAACAACCCCTTCTGGAACCCTACCCATCCAGTTACCAAATGAGGCAGGGCACTTGCTATCCTTTGCATAGGTCGTTTATTATTTGGAGGATTGCCCTGATCAAAAGATGTTTTTAGTGTATAATTAAGGTATCTTAGCTGCCATTTTATAAATTGCCACCATGACATCGTTAGACCCGGAACAGGAAAATAGAATCAACTCACTTATTCAGCGCCTCTTGGATAAGACCGAGGAGCAGCCCTTGAGATTTGGGGAGAAGCTCGCAAAAATTGGTGGCCCCCAGGTGCGGGTGGCACTTCTAGAGGTGTTAAAGCAAGGGGATATGGAAGATGCTTTCCTAGCCACCAAAGCCTTGAGTCTGATGGAGGAAAAGGAAGAGACATTGGATACCCTCTTGGAAGTGATCCATCTTCCCGCAAACCGCAACCACAACGGTGGGTTGGTTTCCCTTTTGGAGGATTTTGACCTCAGCGACAAGTTCGTGGACATCCTTCGCATCTACCTATTTGGCAACTTCAAGGCTTCTGCCCTGGCAAAGGAACACCTGGACTATACCGAATTTGAAATGAGCCCCAGAACCCTCAAAAAGGCCGAAAAACACTATAAGCATTTTCTCAACAACCCTCCCTCGGATGGTTCATTTG
>PXCO01000328.1 GCA_003565295.1 Cyclobacteriaceae bacterium | reverse complement strand
TCCCCATCTTTATCTTCCAATATCACCACACGGTCACCTTCTTCATGATTTTTGAACTTCTCCGGATCATTGCGGAACAAACGGTAATTTACCGCTTCCGTCACCCATATGCGGCCCTTGGCGTCCACATCCATATTGGTAGGATTGAAAAATTGGGGAGATCTGGCCCATAAGGTGGCTTCCAGATCCTCCGGCAAATAAAGCTGGGTGCTATCAGTATAATATTTTTCGCCTAGTGAAAAAGGCTCCTCCCGGGCTTGTTTTTTGCAACTTGAGGTGAATAAAGAGATAACGGCGATGGTCATCACAAAAATGGCCTTGCTGAGGCTGGCAGTGCTTGTAATTAAGGAATTAGTAATTAATGAATTATAGGACATTTTGGGCGAATTTAATGGATCGGTCAATGGAATAAAGACGAAGGTTATTTTACACTTGAGACTAAAAGTAGAAAAAAAAGTGGTCAAAGGAAAGCATTGCTTTTTTGATGTAGCATTTTTATGATTTGTAATAATTACATATATTTTCTTTTATTTAAATTTCGGTACTTAAAGTAACCGCCGCGTAATGGATGAGTGTGAATAGCAGATGAGTATTCAAACTGAAGCCTTGAAAAATAAACCCAAGGGGCATAGAAATAGAGCACCTCGAGACTTTGATACTAAGGGATGATGGTCAAACATGTGAAACAGTCTAAAAAAGTTCGGTGCGAGCTCCTAAACCTAGGATTTCGGCGAGACCTGGACAGAAAAAAAGCAGTACACCTCACCGAACATCGATTTAAATCTTGATCACTGAAGCAGGCCCATGGAGGAGACTTCGCTGGAACCATCTGGTTTTTTGGAGCAGCTTACAATTCAGGTGGCGCTTCTTGATAGTTTCAAAGCTTTTGAATTTCTTTATTCAGACAAAGAAGATCTGGCAAAATATATGTCACAGGTGAATCATCCAAACGAATTGGGACATGAACTGATTGCCAATGAAATTATTAGATGGTTTAAAAATAGATAAGCATGACGAAAGTAGGTTTATTTGGAATTGGCCTCGACACCTATTGGGGCCAGTTTGAGGGATTATTGGAAAATCTGAAAACTTATCAGGCCCAGATTAAACAAAAAATTGAAAGTTATCAGGTGGAGGTCGCAGATGCCGGTATGGTTGATCATCCGGAAAAGGCGCGTGAAGCAGCAGATTATCTAAAATCGCAGGATGTTGAAATTGTTTTCTTGTATGTGTCAACTTATGCGTTGTCTTCCACGGTTTTGCCGGTGGTACAAAAAGTAAAAACACCCATTGTAATACTTAACCTTCAACCTGTTCCCCAATTGGATTACGAAGCCTTCAATCAACTTGGTGACCGGGGAAAAATGACGGGAGTTTGGCTGGAGCATTGTCAGGCCTGTTCGGTTCCCGAAATTGCCAGTGTGTTTAACCGCGCCGGATTTCAATACGATCTTGTAACCGGATATTTACAGGACAAGGAGGCATGGGCTGAAATAGAAGCATGGACAAAAGCTGCCCGGGTAGCGGCGGCTATGCGAAATAACCGACTGGGTGTGCTTGGCCATTATTATGGCGGAATGTTGGATGTTTATACCGACCTCACAAAACAAAGTGCAACCTTTGGCACACACATCGAACTGCTTGAAATGTGTGAACTGAAAAAATACCGCGATGAGGTTACCCCACTCGAAGTTCAATCCAAGATTCAGGAATTTAATGTTGCTTTTGAGGTAGCCGCGGCGTGCGAACCTGCTGAAATTGAACGTGCCGCTTGTACTTCGGTTGCGCTAGACAAACTGGTGGAAAACCATAATTTGGGTTCAATGGCCTATTACTATGAGGGAGAAGGTGGCAATGAATATGAAAACATCGTGACTTCGGTAATAGCAGGAAACACCTTGCTCACGGGAAAAAATATTCCGGTTGCGGGTGAGTGTGAAGTGAAAAATGCGCAGGCCATGAAGATTATGGCTGAGTTTGGAGCAGGAGGTTCGTTTTCAGAATTTTATCTGATGGATTATAAAGACGATGTAGTTTACCTTGGCCACGACGGTCCTGCTCATTTTGCCATTGCCGAAGGCCGGGTAAAGCTTGTTCCGCTGCCCATTTACCATGGAAAACCCGGCAAAGGTTTATCAATTCAGATGACCGTAAAACATGGGCATGTGACCCTCCTTTCCGTGGTTGAAGGCAAAGATGACGTGTTTCTTCTGGTTGCCGAAGGGGAATCAGTATCCGGACCGGTACTTGAAATCGGAAACACCAACAGCCGCTATAAATTCTCCATCCGCACTAAAGATTTTATGAATCAGTGGTCGAAACTAGGGCCTGCCCACCATTGTGCCATCGGGGTGGGGCACATATCTGATAAAATTGAAAAATTAGGTCAAATATTGAATATTGAAGTAGTGAAAATCTGTTAATTAATATTTCCGATCAATAAAGAATTAGGAATAGTTTCCGAAATGGGAACGATATCAGAAGGCCTGATAGCTCTGATTGCGTATCATTTAGGTTTAAGGTGGAATAACAATTAAGATCAGAAAATTAATAGTAGATTAGTAATTGAATTAAAGCCTTGAAACGTAAATAGGTATTTGAGCATGACAGCATATCACACCGGGGCAGGATTCCATACACCTGCCTGACGGCCTCAGGTGTGAGACTGGCAACCTCTGCCTTCAGTGCGATACCAGGTATGACTGCAAAAAAAAACATAAACAGATGAATCATAAAACTTTACCCTTGCTTTTTTTATTTCAGCTATTCATGCTGCAATCCTCTTTTGCCCAAACCCTCAACAACACCAAACATGAAGGATACAGGGGCATCTGGTTTACCTTGGGGCAGCAGAGTGATGATTATGAGGGGGACAAGTATTCGGGAGGGTTGGCATTTTGTTTCAGTCATACCCTCACCCCCATGGCCATGTATGCTCCGGAGGTCGATAAGACCTTTTTTGTGTATGGAGGCACCACCGAGGCAGATGACAACCATTTATTGATCATGGCCTCTTACTATGACCATGCCAATCATTTGGTTCCCAGGCCTACCATCGTAAGGGATCAGTTGGGTGTCATTGATCCCCATGACAACCCCAGCATTACCATTGACGATGAGGGATACATTTGGGTGTTCATTGCAGGGCGAGGCAGAAACCGGCCGGGGCAGATCTTTAAGGCCACCGCCCCTTATTCCGTGGATGAATTCAAGGAAATTATTTCAAGAGAACAGACTTATTCCCAAATATGGAATGTACCGGGAAAAGGGTTCATGCACCTGATGACCATGTATACCGCTGGCAGGGAATTGTATATGGAAACCAGTGAAAAGGGGGATGACTGGACCAGTCAGCCGGATAAGGATTTGCAAAAAGTGGCGGGATTTGGCGGCCACTATCAGGTAAGCCGGCTTGATGAAAGTAAAAAAAGGATAGGTTCTGCCTTCAACTATCACCCAGAAGGTAGTGTGGACCGACGGACCAATGTGTATTACATTGAAACCAAGGATTTCGGTGAGACCTGGACCAATATTCATGGGGAAGTGCTCTCCCTACCCCTTGACAACCGGGACAACCCGGCGCTGGTCCGTGATTTTGAAGCCGAGGGAAGGTTGGCTTATATCACCAAATTGATTTTTGACAAGGATGGGAATCCGGTAATATTGGCAGTCACCAGCAATGGCTTCGCTCCGGGACCGGATAACGACCCTAGAAAATGGGAGATTATCCATTGGACAGGAAAAGAATGGGAAACGCGGGAAATCACCAGGTCCGATCACAATTATGACATGGGCAGTCTCTATATTGAAGGAGACAAATGGACATTGATAGGTCCCACCCTCCCTGGTCCCCAACCTTACTATACCGGAGGAGAAGTGGGCATATGGGTGGCAGAAGACAATGGCAGGACCTGGGAATTTAAAGGCCCTGTGACCAAAAACAGTGAACGCAACCACAGTTATCTCCGTCGGCCCCATAATCCCAAGGATCCCTTTTTCGGGATGTGGGCAGACGGTGATTCCAGGGAGTTTTCCATATCCTATATTTATTTTACCAATTCTACAGGATCAGAAGTTTTCAGGCTGCCCTATAGCATGGAGGAGGACCTTCAGGCTCCGGAGTTGGTTTATACCGATTAATTTAGTTTGGTACTTTTCGATCGAAAGCAATCCCAATTTATAACCCAATTACCAATGTGTTTTGGGGGATTAAACCGCCCTTTCTAAATGGATTTTTCTGCTTTTTCCAACCTACTTATTTACCTGAGTTCGATTAATAAATTCCACGAAATCTATTGATTCACAGATTGATCAGGCATAAAGCTGATTAGTCATGAATATAATTTGAATATTAATTTAAAAATCATAATCCAATGATTTGA
>PXCO01000353.1 GCA_003565295.1 Cyclobacteriaceae bacterium | reverse complement strand
TATTGAGATGCTTCGGTTTCTATTGCCCTTTCCACGTAATATTCCTGAACCAGGTTAATAATTACCACCAGCAACGGAGTGGCGAACAATATTCCCCAAATCCCGGTGAACAAACCCATCAGCAACTGAAAAAACAATACCAAAGCAGGGGGAAGGGAAAGCAGCTTCTGGCGAATGAAGGGACCGAAGATCCCTGATTCCAGCACCTGAACCAACAGGTACAATCCCACTACCATAAGGGCTACCTCAAAACCAGAAAGCAAGCCAACCAAAAAGGCTGGAATAATGGCCAGTGCCGGACCGATATTGGGAATAAAGGTCAGGAATCCTGCCATAATTGCCAAAATCAACCACAAGTCAATCCCCATTATAAATAAGCCAATGGCTGTGGTGAGAAACACAAAAACCATCTCCAGTACAATGGCCCTTAACCAAACTTTAAGCTTTCCTCCTGTTTCCCTTAGAAAGTTGAGGGTATTATCACGTTCCTTTGATGGTATAAGCACTCCAAATCCCTCTACATACATCGCAGGATTGACCATAAAGAATATACCAAAGAAAAGAACTGCATAGAAATCACCAAAAAAACCAAAAGTGGTTTTGAAAAAGGCTTGAAAATTGTCAATAAAATCGATGTCATCATTCTCCATACCTTCCAGCTTATCCACTATTTTTTCTCCAACAATGGTTTCATTCAGTTGGGATTTTAGGTTTTCCACCATGTCTGGAACCTTCTCTGCAAACTCATCATATTGCTGGCTCACTTGGTTTCCAATCAAAAAGGAGAGGCCTGCATAAAACAGGAAAATCATCACCACAGAAAGACTGAGGGTAACCCCTCTTTTCCAACCCGTCCATTCCTGCAGTTTTACTGAAATGGAATGAAAAAATAAGGAGAATAAAATCCCCCCAAAAGCCAGCAAAATTATCGAAAAAGCTAAGGTGAAAATTGAAAAAAGGGCAATCACAATCACCACCACAAATGTAATGGCAAGCGTTTTGTGCATCAGAGAACGGGTAGAATGTTGCATTCGATAGCGATAAAATGAAATCTAAAATTGATTTTATGATATACTACAAGGATAAAGCCAAACCATAAGTCCTGCTATAAAAAAAGAATGAGCCATGACCAACTTTTCCTGGACATCCCCCTCTAGAAGCGATAGGAATAAACTAAAAAGGGAGCTATCCATTAGGATAGCTCCCTTTTTTTACTAAAGCATTTTAATCGCAAAGACAAACGATTAATACAAAGGGTTTTGGATCAACTGGAAATTTCGGTTCATTTCGTCCAGTTTGATGGGTAACAGGTAGGCCCGGTCTTGCCATGCCCTATCCTGCACCTCAATCACTGTGTAAGTAGGGGTTTCCGCGGTGGTGTTATCCGGTTGCAGTTCATACCTCACTCTCACCCCCTGTGCATTTTCATACACCTCGGGAGCTGTCATCCATCTTCTCACATCAAAATACCTATGGTCTTCATATGCCAGTTCCACCCTCCTTTCATTTCTATAGCGTTCCCTAAGAGCTTCACCTGTATCTGATACAGGAGGCATGCCGGCTCTTTCACGAATCATATTGATATATGTCCGAGCCTCAGCCTCTTCACCTAGCTCTATGCATGCCTCTGCATAATTCAATAAAACTTCGGTGTATCTCATAACCCTCCAGGGAACTTCTTGCCTGAAATATTGATGGTCCACACTCGGATCAATAAATTTCCTTAGGTAATAACCTGTGTAGGTGCCATTCCAGTCCTCAATTGGTCCTTGTCGAGTGTCCAGACCATGTTGAATACTGACTTGACCAGTGGCCTGATTGAACCTCTCCCATTGGCCTACTTGTATAATTCCTAATGGGTCAGCATCTCTTAGATTTTCAGGTCTTTGCCTCCATTGTGCCCCCTCATAAAG
Source organism: Cyclobacteriaceae bacterium (assembly GCA_003565295.1). GTDB lineage: Bacteria > Bacteroidota > Bacteroidia > Cytophagales > Cyclobacteriaceae > Pleomorphovibrio. Next base: position 49,185 of record PXCO01000353.1, on the reverse strand, counting down.
AAAAGTGGCATAAAACCTGGGATCCCGGTTACTGTAGGGATCTGCGGCATGGGCTGGATTATTCCAATCAAACCTGGAACCGTCCCTCATTTCGAAATCATCTGCCAACTGCCCAACAGGGGTATTCCCTCCCCAATTGTGATAGCCGTTAGGCCCATTGAAGAGACCAGGGTCGCCAATATCCCAACCTTCATTGACCCTCTGCAGCATGTATCTCACATAAATGTCCTCTGAGGTCTGTTTTGCAGTGAACACTTCCCCGAAGTTTTCCCAGGCCTCTCCACCGCCCTGATGTAGAGAATACTGTCCAAGATCAATGACTGCTTTTGCCGCGTCTTTTGCAGCCCTCCATCGGCTCATCTGATCCCCGCTGGTATGACTGATCAGTTCGGGATGGCTAAAGCCTTGCGCCCAGGAAGGATTGTGGTAGAGATCACTGGCCGAATATAAAAGTGCCCTGGCCTTTAGAGCAAGAGCAGCTCCTTTGGTGGCCCTACCCATTTGATCCCCGAATTGCTGAAGGGGCAGCAATTCAGCGGCTTTATCCAGTTCCTCCACCACGAAGTCTAACACCTGGGAATAATTTGTTCTGGGCTGCTCATAATCCTCACCCAACCCATAAGCTTCTGTGATCAAAGGTACCCCCCCATAGACCGATAATAAATTGTGATAAATAAAACCTCTAAGGAAGTGAACCTCTCCGATCAGCCTATCCCGGAACGATTCTTCAGGGAAATTAGCTTCATGGATTTTTTCCATAAAGATATTACAGTTCCTCAATTGGCGGTAGCTGTTCGTCCAGTTGATTTGCTGATACCTTCTGCCTGTCCAAAAATTTTCATCCCAAACCCCCAAATAGCTGGGGTTAATCAAACTTTTAGTCGCATTACTGGTCTCCCAGTCCCAAACCGCCATGGACTCATCCACCAAGCTGGACATCATTAAGGCATGGAACCCATGGGGGATGGCAAAGTATATATTGTTCACAAAAGTCTCTATCAGATTGGGATCATTCCATACTGCATCTTCCGCAAATTGATCCAATGGTTGCCTATCCAAATATTCCTCGCTGCATGAGCTCAGCCATACCATCAAGGCAAGTAAACTAGATATGATATAATTGCTCTTTCTCATGGTCTTAAAAGGTTAAAGTCAAACCTGTATTTATCACGCGCTGCAATGGGTAACTCTGCCCACTGGGATTGTCAGATTCAGGGTCAAAATTCCTCAAATCAGGGGCATAGGTGAAGAGGTTAAACCCACTCACGTACATCCTGAAGTTTTGAAGTCCCAACTTCTCCGATACAAAAGCCGGAAGATTGTAACCCAATTCCAGGTTTTTTAACCTGATGTAATCCGTGCTATGCAGCCAAAAAGTATTTCTTTGGTTCATCCAATATTCATCCGACCTATTAAAAGTTCGGGGGTAATTGGCATTTGGGTTATCAGGAGTCCATCGGTTTTCCGCAAAATCCCGGAGGAAATTTCCAATTTCCCCGGACTCCGTGTTCACGTATCGAACTGCACCCGCAGCTCCTTGAATCAATATGGCAAGATCAAACCCTCTCCATTGAGCTCCTAAATTCAGCCCCCCCGTAAACCTGGGGATATTGTTTCGATCATTCCTAACCCTATCGTTGGCATCGATCACCCCATCTCCGTTGACATCTTCGAAAATGATATCGCCTGGCCTTGCCCCTGGCCAATGTGGGGTGTTATCGATTTGTTCTTGATCTCTGAAAATACCTGCTGCCTGATAATACAGGTCCTGATTAGGGTTAAAGGGATTGGTGGGGATGGGTCTTCCAGTGGTTTGCTGATACTCCGGGGCCCCTGGGGATTCATCCCAAAATTCCACCCTATTATAGGCATATCCCGCATTGGCTGAAATTTGATACGTAAAGTCTCCCGCATTCCCATTGTAGGTGGTGATAAAATCAAACCCCCTATTGGATACTTCCCCAATGTTTTCCCTGGGCAGGGTTAACCCCGTAGAAGCAGGAATAGAAGCGTTCCTCCACCAAAGGATCTGTGACCTATAATTGTAGAAGAAATCAGCTTCCATGGTCAACCTACTGTTGAAAAAGCCCAATTCTATACCTGCATTGTATTGATCTGCCACCTCCCAGGTCACATTTGGGTTAGGGATTCTCAATTCTCTTAATGCCTGGTGCTCCTGATCAACCCCGAAAATATAGGGTATGTTGCCAAATCCATAAGAAGCCATATATTGCCATTCGTCTATACGGTCATTTCCAGTTTGACCATAGGAAGCCCTGATTTTGAAGTGGTCTGCATTGGGCATGGCCGACTTCCAGAAATCCTCCTCAGAAATCCTCCACCCTACAGAAATGCCAGGGAAGAACCCAAACCGGCTACCTTGTGGAAATATGTAAGAGCCATCATATCTCCAAACGAATTCGGCCAGGTATTTACCCCCGTATTCATAATTGAACCGTCCAAAATAATTAAGGCGGGCATTTTGATAGGCGGATCCACTATTGTCCCGCTCGGCATTACCACCGGCAAACATCTGATCCACAGCTGTGGAAACAAAAAACCTTCGAAAGGCACTCAAATTATTGCCAAAACCTGTCCTGGATTCAATGCCCATCATCAGGCGCATAGAATGGTTCTCGTCAAAATCCTTGTTGTAATTCAACATTCCATTGACCAATACCTCTCTGTCAGCCCCCATGTTCTCATTTAAGCGCGGATCATTAAAGCCCCTTTGTCCTCTGACCAATTCTGGGGTGCCATCTGGTGTATAAGTATTTCCGTCCCAGCTATATAAATACCAAGGCGTTGCAAAAACTTTCTGAGTGCTGAAGGTTTGGTCAAAGCCGACGTTTCCATTGAAAGAAAGCCCTTCAATCCAAGGGTTATCAATGTTAAGCCTCAAAGTGGTTTGAAGGTTGTAAAGATTCCTTTCATCATATCCGGTGGCATCCGTTGTGATGATCGCAGGATTATCCCCGTATTCAATGTCCGGACCGGGACTACCGTCTGGCCAATAAGCATGCATATTGGGTTTTCCCCGCATGATCATCCTAAAAATATTTCCTGCCGACCGGGTGGGAAAATTCCGCTTCTCCTGCCTACCTGCAATATCAAAGCCTATCTTCACGTAATCATTGATTTTCCCGTCCAGATTACTCCTGAAGTCGTATTGATCATATCGTGTGGCACTATTATAATAATAACCATCCTGTCCCTTCGCTCCTAGCATCAAAAAATAATTGACGCTTTCGGTTCCTCCTGAGGCTGTAAGGGTATGATAGGTTTGTGGAGCCCAAGGCCTGAGCACTTCCCCAAACCAATCGGTATCCGGATGAAGCCAGGGATCAGTGCCTTGTCTAAAATCATCAATCTCCTGCTCAGAGAATCTTGGTGTACGGTTCCTGTACATATCAATCTCATTAAGCATGGTCAAATACTGTTCTGCATTGGCCATTTCCGGCAAGACCGTGGGTTGGTTCCAACCAAAATTGGAGTTCAACTCGATTACCGGTTTGCCTGTTTTGCCTCGCTTGGTGGTGATCAATATTACCCCATTTGCTGCCTGAGCACCATAAATTGCAGCAGAAGCATCCTTTAATACGGTAATACTTTCCACACTATTTGGATCAATCCTCGCAAGTGACCTACCAGGAATACCATCTACTACCACCAAAGCTGTATTGTTCCCCAATGTGTTCGTCCCTCTTATCCTAATCATGGAATCATCATTACCAGGCTCACCACTTCTTGTGACCGAACTTAATCCGGGAAGCCTTCCCACGAGGCTATTACTGACGTTGGTCACTGGGGCAGTCCTAATTTCCTCCCCTTTTACCGAGGAAACCGAACCAGTAAAGGTGACTTTCCGCTGTTCTCCATAACCTACCACCACTACTTCCTCTAGGGAGCGGGAATCCATAATCATCCTCACGCTTAGGGTAGTAGCAGTACCAACCGTAATTCTTTGCGTTTCAAATCCCACAAAGGAAAATACCAGCACTTCTCCTTCATCGGCATCTATGGAAAACCTGCCGTCTATATCGGTGACAGTTCCCCCGGTGGTCCCTTCAATGATCACTGTAGCCCCAGGTAAAGGCTCTCCATTCTCATCGGTGACCACCCCAGTCACGGTTACCATTGCATCATCAGGTTCATTGGCAACCAATTCGACAGGCGAACCGGAATGATCCTCATTTTTTCTTACATGGATGTTCTGGTTAACCTGTCTAAATTGTAGTCCTGTTTGTGTGGATAGATTTTGTAATAATTCGTATACACTGGCTTTTTGCCCTCTTAAGGAAACCTTTTCAATTGCTGCCATTTCCTCAGCGGTGTAGACAAAATGAAAGCCTGATGCGCTCTCAATTCTGGAAAAAGCTTCCTCAATGGCCGTTTCTTCGATATTGATGTTGATCAATACCTCTTCTATGTTTTTCTGTTGGGCTTTGCCGTCGCTGGCCAATAGCCAACTCATCGAAAAACACTGTACAATAAATGCATATAGGCATAGTTTGGTCATACCAAGTACTATAGGTACAAGATTTTTCATATCTTTACTTTGTTAAATTAAGTCCTGAAAATGATCGATTTAATTGAACGCCTACCCAGATTCTCCATCATTACTGGATTGGGTAGTGAATCCTTGGGATGTTGGCGCATCCCAGGGATTTTTTTTGCATTAGTTTTTTCTCATAGGCAGTTTAAGGTTGATTTTGGGGGTTATGAAAGGTTATATAAACACGGTCTGCATCGATGCGATAGGTAAAACCGGCGGCATAACTCAATCCTTTTAAGACATTTTGAAGGGTTTCGTCCTGAAACCTTCCCATAAAGGAAACTTTCTTCTCCGGGTGATTTACAAAATGAAATTTCACGCCGTACCAATTTTCCAACACCCTTACCGCTATGGGCAAGGGGGTATTGTCAAACAAAATCAATTTCTTCGTCCAGCCTAGCACACTTTCCTCATCAAAGGCTTTAACCTTATAGCCCTTAGGATTGTATTTCAGCATTTCACCGGGTGACAAAGTCGTCCCTTTATCGTCAGACCTATCAGAATTACCCCTATCTTGTACTTTTACTTTTCCAGAAACCAGGGCCACATTGCAAGAGCCTTCAGTATATGCCTCTATATTAAAAGAAGTACCAAGGGCAATGGTCTCCAAGCCTCCTGAATGCACTGAAAATTTCCGTAATGTGTCCTTGGCAATCTCAAAAAAAGCCTCTCCCTCTAAAAAAACCTCTCTTTTATCCTTGTCAAAGGGCTTTGGAAATGTCAGTTTACTATTGGCGTTTAAAATTATTTTACTTCCATCGCCAAGGGTGATATGGGCTTTGACTCCAGGGGGGGTGACCCTCTCTACATAATTAGGATCTGGTTCTATCTCGATAGGCAACTCTTTAGGCGTTGGCATTAGATAATACCCCATGCCTAGGGCAATTACCAATATTACAGCTACTCTAAGCCATGAATTATCCCTTTTCCCTTTGTCCCTCTTCCTTTCAAGGGTACTTTTGGAATGAATGGGGACAACCGGAATTTCAACTTTGCTTTTATTGAGATTGGATCGTATTTGTTCCCACAGGACTGTTTTGTCCTCGCTTTGAAACTGGTGTTTTTTATAGGAAAGATTTAAAAGCATCTCTCTTGCTAGTCTTACCTCTTGCCTTTTTCCAGGATGTTCCTCGATCAACCTCTCCCATTTAATATTCAAAGCAGGGTTAGGTCGCAACACCCATTCTCTGAAAGAGCTGTCCAGGAGAAAATCTTCCGTAGTGTAGTTGGATATGTCCATAGCATTACAAACTATTTATTACGAGAGTAAAAAGATGAAATTCTATCCTTCCGAATTTAAAAAAAAAACAAAATTTAATTTTTTACAATAGTTTCAGGAGAAAAATTAAATATCACTAAAAAAAGGGGGGATTTATTGAAAATAATAAAACAGGCTAATGAGAGTAAATCCTTTGGAATAATGTTTTTTTATACACTTCAAAGCTTTCCATGCCAATGTATAAACAGATTGAACATTTATACCCATAATATCAGAAACTTGCTCGTAAGTGAAGCTCTCAAAAAACAAATAGTGAATCACCTCCTTTTGCCTATCTGGTAATTTACCATAGGCTTCTGCCAATGCCTCTTGCTTTTCCATTTCAATTTGTGAGGCAATAAGATTAGTTTCCTCTGCATCTACATAGGGTTGGCCCTTAAGTTTGGAAACATCATCTATAGGTGTGATCCATCTCCTTTTTCCCGATTCGTTGTAAATCTTGTTCCTAAGACATTTAAAAAGATATAACCGAAAATTTCTAATCGCATTCAAAGAGGACTTGTACTTCCATAGCTCGAGAAAAACTTCCTGAATACAGTCCTTGACCAGTTCATTTTCCGAAAGCACATTCATACCAAAGGAAAAAAGTTCGTCTGCGTATTTCTCATAAAGACTTTCAAGACCTGCCGGATCTCCTGACCTGATCATTTGCCAAAAAAATTGATCCTCAGAAGATAGGGTTTCCCCTGGAATCAAATGTTCTGCCTTACTGCTCATCTATTTTGGGTTTTTGAGGCAGAAAAGTAAAAATTTTGGTTTTAATAACAAATATAAATTTTATTTTAAGTTCTGAATAATTACAGGTAGTCTTTGAACGGTACATATATTACTTTTCAGGAAAATTACCCGTATTAACCACATTTCATTCCCCCCACTCCACTTTCACCGTTTCCAATTCCGCAGAATTCGGCCCTACCATGATTTCAAATTCTCCTGGCTCCCATACATGCTCCAATTCATAATTGTAAAATTTCAGATCATCCACCCCGATTTCAAAAAGTACCTCCTTTTCTTCTCCTGCATTAAGGAATATTTTTTGAAAAGCCTTTAATTCCTTTACCGGTCGCGTGATGGATGCCACTACATCCCTGATATAGAGTTGCACTACCTCTTTCCCATCCCTGTCGCCTAGGTTTCGCACGGCTACCTTGACTTTGATCTTTTGATCACCAGAGGGTTTAAGGTCGCTGACCTCCGGCTTCCCGTATTTAAATTGGGTATAGCTGAGCCCAAAGCCAAAGGGAAACAAAGGTTCATTGGGCACATCGAGGTAGTTGGACCGGAATTTCTGAAACCACTCCCCTTCCGGTAAAGGCCTGCCAGTGTTTTTATGGTTATAATAGATGGGGATCTGTCCGGTATTTCTGGGGAATGAGGCTGTCAGTTTGCCAGAAGGATTTACGTCTCCGAAAAGCACATCGGCAATGGCATCGCCCGCTTCCGAGCCGGCAAACCAAACATTCAGTATCGCCGGAAGGTGCGCTGCTTCCCATTCCAAGGCCAAAGGCCTGCCCGAAAATAATACCAGGACCACAGGTTTTCCAGTGGCATGGAGGGCCTGTAACAAATCCCTTTGATTAGGCTGCAGTTCTATGTTGGTTAGACTGGATGATTCACCGCTCATTTCCGCCGCCTCTCCCATTGCCGCAATGACCACATCGGCTCCCCTTGCCATTTCCACGGCCTCCTGTATCAATTCCTCTTCCGGCCTTTCGTCCCTGTAGGTGGGTTTCCCGAATATGCTTACCCTTTCTTCCAGGTCAGGGTCTCTTGCCACATTGGCTCCTCTGGCCAAGATAATTTCTCCATTGTCGCCTAAGGCATTTTCCAAGCCCTCTTTTAGCGACACGGATTGATCAAAATTTGCCGCCACGCTCCAGGTTCCTGTCATATTCACCCTGTTATCCGCCAAAGGACCCACCAGGGCAATTTTCGCGGATTTTTGTAAGGGCAGTATATTTTCTTCATTTTTCATCAAAACCAGACTCTGAGCGGCAATTTCCCTGGCAGCTTTTCTATTGGTTTCAGAGAAAACTTCTTTTTCCGCCCGCTCCGGATTACAGTATCTATAAGGGTCTTCGAAGAGTCCCAACCTGGATTTTGCCACCAAGATCCTTTTGCAGGCCTCCTCGATTTCAGCTTTGGAGATTTTGCATTCTTCCAATGATTTTCCCAAAGTAGTCAAAAAGCCCTCCCCTACCATGTCCATGTCCACCCCGGCTTTCAACGCCAAGGCGGAAACCGCATGAAGGTCTCCAATCCCATGATCCACCATCTCATTGATGGCGGTATAATCCGTGACCACAAATCCGTCAAATCCCCACTGGTTTCTCAAAACTTCGGTCATTAACCATTTATTGCCACTGGCAGGGATGCCCTCCACATCATTAAAAGCAGTCATCACTGACCCCACACCTGCCTCAATGGCCGCCTGGTAAGGCAAAAAGTATTCATTGTACATTCGTATCCTACTCATGTCCACAGTATGATAATCCCTACCAGCCTCAGGTGCCCCGTATAAGGCAAAGTGTTTCACACAGGCCAAAATGGACTCCTCTTCCGAAAGATCTTCTCCCTGGTACCCTCTCACCATGGCTTTGGCAATTTCTGCCCCTAAGTAGGGATCCTCTCCATTGACCTCAGACACCCTACCCCACCTGGGGTCCCTCGATACATCGGTCATAGGAGAGAATGTCCAATTAATGCCATCTGCACTCGCCTCCCTGGCAGCTATCCTTGCCGACCTTTCCACCATATCCATGTCCCAGGAACAGGATAGTCCCAGGGGAATGGGAAACACACTCTCATAACCATGAATCACGTCCATCCCAAACAAAAGGGGAATACCCAACCGGGTTTCTTCTACGGCAAGTCGTTGAACTTCCATGATCTTTTTCGCACCCTTTAAATTGAATAGACCCCCTACCTGCCCGGCTTGAATTTTTTCGGCAATATTGGCACTGGAGGCCTGACCTGTGGTGATCTCCCCTGCCGCCGGTAAATTCAATTGCCCGATTTTCTCCTCCAATGTCATCAAGGAAATAATGGAATCAGCTCTCCTTTCATGCTTTTCATCAATGTGTTGAGCTAGGGCACCTCCACAGAATAATGTGCCTAAAACAAGCGTAAATGGAAGATGGCTTTTCATAGCTTTTGGGTTTTTGGTTAAGGAATAGGATGGATTTTAGAGGCTGATGATATTCCGCTTTCATTGAAAGCTTCTATGGTAAAATAATATTCTTGGCCCACATTCAGGCTTCTGAGATCAAGTTCGGTTTCGTCATAGACCATCCAGGAGCTGTATAATTTTTCCGGGTCTATTCCCCATCGGATCAGGTATCCCTGTGCCCCTCTGCTCTCCTCCCAACTCAATAAGGCATTTCGCTGATCCTCCTGCCTATTCACAATAAATTCCTGCACTTGGCCGGGGGTATTACCATTTCCCTTACCGAATATCCTCAGCCCAGAGATGGCCAAGTGGGGGGTGGGTGTATGCAGGTTGGTAAACTTCACATACCTCACCTCCTGGGGGCTGGTCAATTCAACATAATCGTTAGGGACATCCTTAAAGTTATTGCTTCGGTCTACCAATTTCACCCAGTGTTCCCCATCCAAGGATCCCTCAATGACGTACCTATGAAATAGACGGGGTGCCTTGCCATAGATGCCTGACTCATGATCATGGTAATTTACCTGAATAGCAAACACTTTACCTGGATCCTCCAAGTCCACACTGATCCATTCCTCCTCCCTGTTACTTTCCGCAAGCCAAAAGCTTTTCACACTTTCATCCACCACTTGTGAACCCAGATGATCTCCTACAGCAGAGGAGGTGGCCACGGGTTTTTTATAGGATAGCAACATCCAACCGGTAAACTCACCCATTTTTCCAGCTTCAGCGGGTGCGTAGTGAGGGTAATCCCCATAGGCCATATTACCGTACATAATGCCATCTTCGTCAAATCCTGCCGGAAACATACATATTCTTCGCTCCCATGTCATGTTAACGGACATATCCATGGTGGCAAAATGCCAATATTTTCCATCTGGCCCTTTCACGGTACTTCCATGGCCGGCTCCATTGAGAAATCCACCAGGTTTATAAAACACAGGGTTGTGGGGAGCATAGGTATAAGGGCCTAGTGGGTGATCGGAGGTATAAACCCCATCCCCATAAACATTAAACTGTGTTCCTGGCGCAGCATATTGCAAATAATAAACCCCCTTATGCTTGGTCATCCAGGGTCCTTCGATAAAGGGTTTGGTTTCTTCATCCCTGTGATCCTCCCCGAACCTTTCCCAGCCGTGCTGCTCAGGATCTAGGTTAAACAGCTCATGCACCTCTTCATCAGGTTTGAAATTATTGCCCATATCCAATTCTCTTACCCTGATGGGCCATCGGTTTGAACTGCCCCAAAACACATAAGCACTGTCATTGTCATCAATGAACAAATGGGGATCCTGTAGCCCTCCGAGAATCATCGGAACAGGTTTCCAGTCCCCCTTTTTTGGGTTATCGGTATACAATGGACTCATTTGCCCCGACGGATCCCCGGCCACTATCAAGACGGAATCCTTATAATTATGGGCAGTTGGTGCATTTGATCCTTGGAAATACCATTTTTCAGGTTCCACAAAACTCCAACTGTTAAGATCCTTGCTATGCCAGTAACCCATGGACCGGGTAACGAACATATAATATTCTCCCCTGAATGCTACTACCGCCGGGTCTGCTCCTGCCCTATAGGAAATCCCATCCTTAGCATTGTACACGGTATAGGTATAATCGATGTTGACAGGGTTGCAATAGGTTTGCATATGTGTGGACTGGGCATGGAGGGGAGTCCAAAGCAGCAAGTATATTACTATTGCCCGGGAAATGTACTTTATTTGAACTATGCTGTGGAATTGGTTAATATTTACCATATCGAAATCAATTTTTCGTTCATAAGCTGCTTTTAACGATGATCTGAAGGGACTTCATATTGATCCTGCAACCTTCTCATTTCGCTTTTAAGATTTAAGACAAGTTCCTCATCCTTTGTATGTTCATAAATATTATTCATTTCCATGGGATCCTGGTGTAGGTCAAATAGTTCCCAATGCCCATCTTCTGGAAAATAAATTAATTTGTGCTGATGATCCCTTATTCCATGATGGGCTTTCACGCTGTGGAAACCCGGGTATTCGTAATAATGGTAATACAGGGAATTCCTCCAATCATCCACTTGCTTTCCTTCGAGTAAAGGCAAAAAAGACCGCCCCTGCATAATCTCAGGAATTGATAACCCGGCAATGTCCAAAAAGGTAGGCGCAAAATCGATGTTCTGAGTCAGTAGGTCAATCTGAAGATGCTCTCCAATAACCCCAGGTAATTGCATGATCAAAGGCATAGAGAAGGATTCCTCGTACATGAACCGCTTATCAAACCAGCCATGTTCCCCTAGATAAAACCCCTGATCAGAGGTATAAACGAGCAGCGTGTTTTCCGACAAACCATTCTCCTCCAGATAATCGATCATCTCCCCTACGCTGTCATCTACTGATCGGACCACGGCAAGATAATCCCTCAGATACCGTTGATATTTCCATAGGGCTATACCAACACTATCTGCAGGGTCAAGATCAAAATAGGTGGTGTTTTTCTGGTGATAGGCTTCCCAAAATGACTTTAGCTCCTCATCAGTCATCCTATCTAGAAATACATGTGGCCATGGATCGAAGCGAAGACTATCTTCGCCAGGTTCCACACTCAATTTAAGGTCATGGCCTTCATACATGTCCCTGTATATATTCATTTTTTGATGCTCGGCAGCCTTTCTCCCCTCATAATCGTCAAAGTAATTTTCCGGCACCGGAAACTCGATTTGATCAAACAGGTGATAATATTTTTCTGCCGGCACCCAATTTCTATGAGGAGCTTTGTGGTGCATCATCAAAAAAAACGGGGCTTCCTTATCCCTCTGGGAAAGCCACTCTTTGGTTAGTTCGGTAATGATTTCAGTTACATAACCTTTTCGGTTCATGGTATCAGCTCCTTTTACGAAATCAGGATTGTAATATTCCCCCTGGTCAATAAGTATTTCCCAATGGTCAAATCCCTTTGGGGTAGATACCAGGTGCCATTTTCCGATCACGGCTGTTTGGTAACCCGCGTCACGGAGTAGTTTTGGAAGTGTCACCTGGCTACCGTCAAAGCCTTGGGAAGAATTTCTCATGAACTCATTTTTATGGCTATGCTGACCTGTCAAAACAGTGGCTCTACTAGGCCCACAGATGGAGTTACCACAAAAATTGGCTGTAAATAAAGCCCCATTTTTGGCAATTTTGTCAATATTAGGAGTAGGTGCCAATTGAGCTATGGGATGACCGTAAGCACTTATAGCCTGAAGGGCATGATCATCTGTCATGATGAACAGGATATTGGGTGGTTCTGGGACTATTTCACTGGTACAGCAAATCAACACCATAAGGTGGAATAGACACAGTGCAATACGAGTATTCATGGTCGTTTATTTTTTAAATCAAAGTAGGGCCCTTATCGCCCCAGCTTCAATCAATATTCAAAACCAAGCTTGTCCAAACCTTCTTGAACTTCAGGGCAACTCATAAAAAGATCCCAAAGCAGCCCCGAGCGATGATTTTCCATCATCACTACTATTGGGCCCTGGTCTATGGCCAGGTACCTTTGTGGGAACCAGTCCTCTGTCTCACTAAAAGCATCGTAAAACCCAAATTCCCCGAACAATTTATCACCCAGTTCGTCGTACCAATACCTCATTGCCTCTTTGGAATACGCTGGTGTGTAGGGCATTGAAGATAAGGCGGCTGTTGGGGTGATGACTCCTTTGTCTCTGCTTTCTGCTGGCGCATGTCCGGAATATCCGTTTACAGAATAGCTTGAGGTAAGTCCCCAGCTATGCGGCCCATAGCCTTCATAGCCAAGCGGGTTTTCCACACACCAGGCCCTATTGATCAGGGTGTGGTTGGTATTATGCTCCCAATAATCTGCATACTGGTCTTTGAGATTCCTGGGGTCAAGCCCTAAATAGGAATAATGTGCCCAGAATAATGGTCCCCCCTTTTCAGGGTTGCCATTATGCACCATGGAAAGATGATGGCCATAGGCCTCGTGATCCTCGTCATTTTTGATTTCACCATCTTTGGCCCATCCTTTATGATAGGTGTCGACTGGGATAGGGTGTGTGGGTGAGGCTGCTGCCAGCACGTACATGATGAGGCACTCGTTGTATCCTCTTACCTCATGGTTCATTTCCCAGCCGTAATTTGGGCTCCAATGCCAGAGCAACACATCCCGCTCATTACGGTAAAAATTAAAATCTACCGCTCTCCACAGATCGTCAACCCTATTGGCCAAGTCCTGCTCTTCTTCATTGCCATCCTTTAGGTACTGTCTCACGGTTAATAAGCCTTGCACCATAAAGGCAGTTTCCACGAGGTCTCCCCCATCGTCTTTTTGACTAAAGGGCTTTACTTTTCCCGTTTCACCATGCCACCAATGGGGAAAGGCACCATGAAACTTATCTGCTTTTTCTAAAAATCCAACAATTTTATTTAGACGCTCAACCCCCTCTTCCCTACTGATAAATCCACGTTCAATCCCTACCAGGATGGCCATTACTCCAAATCCGCCACCACCGGAGGTGACCACGTTCCTGTCATCCTGGGGATATTCCCCATCCACATGGTAACGTTCCCTGGCCAGACCGGAAGTGGGTTCCGCCCCATCCCAGAAATACTGGAAAGTCCGGTATTGAACCAAGTTAAACAAAGAGTCATCAGATATTCTTCGTTCTTCCTCATTACTATGCTCACCTTTTGGCTCACAAGAAGCGATAACTAATAAGGCTAATACTACTAATACAAGATAATACTTCATGGGTATTTGCTTATGGGTTGATTAATAAATTTTCCAATCCTGATTGTAGGTCAGAATCCTTCATAAACAGGTCCCAAAGGAGACCTGTCCGGTGATTTTCTATCATTAAAATAATAGGACCCTGATCAATGGCCAGGTAAGAATCTGCATACCATTCCTCAGTGATATTGAAGGCATCGTGAAATCCATATTCTCCCCAGATCCGGTCACCTAGTTGGTAATAAAAGAACCTCAACGCCTCCATGGATTCCTCGGGAGTGTAAGGCATTGAGCTAAGGGCTGCTGTGGGGGTAATCACACCCCTGTCATTGGTAGGGGAATGTGCAGAATAGCCACCCTGGTTATCACTGGCAGTGAGCCCCCAGCAGCGTTCACTATATCCTACCCACCCCTGGGGGTTATCTATGCAGTATTCCCTGTTGATCAAGGTATGGTTTACATTTTGCTCCCAGTAGTTGGCATATTGATCGTTGAGTGTTCTGGGGTCCAGCCCCAGATAGGAATAATGGGCAAAAAACAGGGGGCCACCAAATGGAGAGCCTAAGGGCAAGTTTATCCCCAGGTAATTATTCCCGTTGACCATACCGCCCCCTCTGGCCCATCCTTGCTCATACACGGAGCGGGAAATGGGATGTGCAGGTGAACCTGCGGCCAATATGTAGGTGATCAAACATTCATTATATCCTTGAATGGGCAGATTCATTTCCCACTCATGCTCCGGAGACCAATGCCAATACAAAACTTCCCTACCTCCGCGGGTGAACCAATCCCACTCCACTTCCCTCCATAACCTGGTTATCTTTTCGATGATATACCCCTCGGATTCATTGGTGGGGTTCAGATAAGCCTTTAGGGTAAGTAATGCCTGAATCATAAAAGAGGTTTCCACCAAGTCGCCCCCATCGTCCATTTGACTGAAAGGGATTACCTGTCCCGAATTTCCATTGAGCCAATGGGGCCATACCCCGTGAAACCGGTCGGCATTTTCGAGAAAATCCACTATTCTTGTCCACCTTTCCAATGCTTCTTGTCGAGTGATAAATCCTCTTTCCACCCCTACAATCAATGCCATCACCCCAAATCCTGAACCACCTATGGTTACCAAATCACCAGAGGTGTTTCTCTCCCTTGCTAACCCACTATGGGGATGTGCAAAATCCCAGAAATAACGAAAGGTCCGATCCTGGACCAATGTCAGCAAGTCTTCATCTGGGATCACCGGAAATTTGGGCGTCTCATCCACCTGGGTATAAAAAACCTGTGAAAACCCGGGAAAATCCTCACCTTCCTGACCTTGCAATGTCTCAGCAATGGTAAAAGTGTATTTAGACAAATCCATTAAATACCCCTCTGAACGTACGGTTACTTGGGTTTGGGTTTCGTTATACTGAAAGGCTAGGCTGGGAATTTCTTGCCCTTCAATTGAGAAGGCTTCCTGAAAGGATGTAGGATCAATGGGGTTGGAAAATTCAATAATAAGGCCTAGTTCTTGGGAAACCTCGCTGATCCTTCCTCCTGCCAATTCCTCCCCCCCATCAATGGAAAAACCAGTAAGTGCTAAATCTCCAATTTGAGTTCTAAAAGCAACACTTGTTGGTGGAAAACTTGCCCCCGAGGCGGTCTGCAGGTTTTCATTTATGGAAATGGTATACACTGTGTTGGTTGAAAATGTACCCACTTTATTTAGCACCACCCTGGTGTGGTTGGATATGAGATTGAAATTGGTTGAAATTTCTTCTTCTCCCTCTAGCAACCTAATCCCTCCTGCCACACCTGAAGGGGCCAAAGCATGTGAAAAAGCCAAGGTTATTGACCTGTCAATGGGTAAGTCCACAGACATATCTCCCTCAATATCAATCTCCTGATCCCCTACAGTGATTTGGAGCAATGCAGGAGACACCAACTCTTCCTCTTTTTCACAGGCAGAGAAAAGGAGTAGGGAGGCAATGGAAAACCAGAAAAATGGGCACTTCATAAAGTTGGTTTAGTAGAAGTAAGATGGGATATGGCTTTCCATATCCCACCTTTCTGTAGTGTTTAATTAGAATTACTTGTACAGGCTGAACATTAAGGCAACCTGACTCATTGCCTTTCCGCTTCCATGATGGACTGGATTTCTTCCTGGCCCAAAGCCCTGTCAAAAATCCTTAATTCATCCATCAAGCTTTGCGTGGAAAGATGATTCCAACCAATAAACCTAGGGGCACCGGAACCTACAGATAATAAATCACACCCTTCCCAATCTATACCAGGGAACTCTCCAGTGCTCACTACTTCTCCATCGATATATACAGTGCAGGTATTGCTAGTAATGGTGATGGCCAAGTGTGCCCATTCATCTACAGATGGATCGATATCTGCGGCAGCACCACCGTCAAACCAATTTTCCCCAGAACCATTGCCCACATTTAGCTTGAACCTTTGGTTGGGACCGGCAGCTTCGCGGAAAAACCTAAATCCACTGTTTCGGTTGTTGGCTGAACCGGGGTTGGCTTCATCGGGAGGCCCCATGACCAATAGTCCGGCCCTATCAGGGTCTGCGTTGGTTTTGTACCAAAACACTGCACTAAATTCCTCGCTTTGCAAATGTTCCGCTTCGTACATTAAATATCCATTACTAGATCCCCTGTAGGCCCTACCAATTTTGCCATCTGCAAAACCTGGATTTCCATTTACCTCAGGGCTTTGAATGGTTACAAGCTCAGTGAAGTCCCCGTCGAAGTTCACATAAAACACCTCATTGTCATAGACCGGCCGATAAGGCTCAATCTTAACAAAACTCACCGATTCCTCTGAGGTTTTCCCAGAGGCATCGGTTGCTATCACGCTCAGGGTATGCTCACCATTGGGCACCTCTTCAAATCGATATTGCTTGAGTGCTCTTCGGTAATCCGGGAAATCCTCGAATCTGGCTATTTCCTCTCCATTAAATTGGATCACAATGATTTCTAATTCTATATCATCCGTCACTTCTATATCTATGTTGATAGCGGTCACGTCTTCCACCACCCTAATCTGGGTGCCCTCGACAGGGGAATTTATCGTTACCTCTGGAGCCTCGGTGTCCTCATCCGGCTCTACTGCTTCAATATCGTCGATGTAATTCTGGTCACAGGCCCAAAATAGTGCCAAGAGACAAGCTATTATACTGATTTTTTTCATTTCATCTCTTCATTTATTGGTTTCTAGCTTCTGCTGCTTCCCTGATTTGGGGAATGATATCTTGTTGTTCTAATGGGTAAGGAAGGTATCTATGTCTTTGCAGATCAAAGTTTCTTCCACCATAGTTTAATTCCTCCGTCCGATTATGTCGGATAAGGTCGTTGAACCTCACGCCCCACTCCATTCCGAACTCGGCAAATTTCTCATCCAGTACCACATCGAGGTCTACCATAGGAGCTGGATCCAATCCGGCCCTGGCCCTAACCGCATTAACGGCCTCCTCGGCTGAAAGTACTGCGCTATTGGCTCCACTGACCTGGGCTTCTGCATGCATGAGCAAGATTTCCGCATAGCGGATCGCGGTAAAATTCTTGTTTTCCCCATAGGTAAACCTACCTGGGGTTAATTGAACAGAAGGCAAATAATGCTTGCCACTCAAGAAATTATACCTGGGGTGGTTGCTGAACTGGTCCCCGTCTCTGGTAACATTGGAGATCCATCCGGGAAGTTCAGAATAATCGGGGTCTGACCGTATTTCGTTGATGCCATCCGGAGTGAAGAGTACAGAAGTTTCCAATCGTATCCTTTCCCCTCTGTCCAACATGAACTTGATGTATTTAGTGGTAGGTTCCCAGAATCCCCATCCCCCTCCCGCACCGGCTACAGCTGGGGTCCATAGGGAAGGTCCATAAAAATTCCAATTGAACCTGGTAACGGTGCCACTTGCCTGACCAAAATCCGAGTACTGCATTTCCAGGACATTTTCCCTGTCCAGTTTACCCGGAATTTTAAACAAGTTGTAAAAGTCCTCCTTGAGTTCATACATTCCACTGGAGATGATTTCATCGGTGGCTGCCACCACTGCAGGGTAATTACCTAACTCTAAATTAGCCATTGCCTTCACTGTCAAAGCGGTGTATCGGGTTATGCCCCCGGTGACATCCGATCTGTCGCTGGGGTGGACTGCAGGTAGAAATGGAATGGCTTCATCCATATAGGCTGAAATATGTTCCAAAACTTCAGGAAAGTTGGAGATTTCTACATTGAACAAATGGCTGGGCCGGGATTCTGTAGGAATTAAAATGGCTCCCCAAAGTCTAACTAATTGAAGCATTTTAAAACCTTGCATCACCTTGATCTCGGCAATGTATTGCTGGGCATTTGCCTCGTCGGCACCTGCTTCCTGGTATTTCTGAATTTCCTCTATCGCTCCATGCCAGTACAGCAAGTCTGAATACAGGTTTAACCAAACGGAATTGTACATCCAGAAATTACGGTCATATCGGAACTCATCCGTTTCAATTAAGGGAAATTGATCACCGGCGGCGTTCACATCATCCCCTCTTACTCCTAATAATGGATGGGTTTCCCATTGCATCCCGTATAATTGCGCATAGGAACCATAAAGCAACAATACCATATTCTGTGATTCAGAATAATCAGTTCCCTCCACCAGAAATTGGTTCTCCAATGGTTGGTCCAGGGCATCCACACAAGCAACCAGTAAAGTGGCGGAAAATGTCAGGACGAGTAAATTATAGATGTTTTTAAATGGTTTCATTTTCTCCAAATTTAGAATTTCACATTTAGGCCTAAGGTGTAAATCGCAGGTATAGGATATACTTGACGATCTATCCCATTGGGCACCTCCGGATTGAACCCATTATAATCAAAGACTGTCAAGGGTCTTTCCGCAGTAAGCGTGAGGGCAGTATTGGGCATATTTACACCAAAAAGCTGTCTATCCAGAAAGGAGTAGGTCAGTCTCACGTTTTGAATCCTCCAATAAGAACCATCTTCTATGAAATAGCTACTTAGGTTTTGGTTCCAGCCCCTTCTCAAGCCGGATGCTGAAGGGTACCTATCCGAAGTGCCCTCTCCCCTCCAAAGGTTATTGGCCAAGTCCGCATCAATATTTGTGTCATTGGTAAAAATGATTTCGCCACGTTTTCTGTTCAGGATGCTATACCCTGCCTGACCTTGAAAAAGTGCCGAAAAATCCCAATTCCTGTAGGTGAAACCCATGTTAAACCCATAAGTGAGGGAGGGTAAAAATGTCCCTAATACCACCCTGTCCTCATCATTGATCACCCCGTCACCATTCTGATCCCTGAAAATCAGGTCTCCCGGCTGTAGGTTATTGTCATTGATAAACTCCTGGGTATAACCGCTGTTCTGAATCTGTTCCTCATTTTGAAAAACCCCATCGACTTCATATCCGAAGAAGGCCTGAAAGGGCTGGCCAATGATTGATCTCTGCCTGAATTCCGCAGAGCCAGCATCCAATCCTTCCGCTCCTCCAAGACCCAGCACCTGGTTGTTCAGGGTAGCGATATTGCCTCCTATATAGTAAGAGAAATCCTGGGAAATATTATCCTCCCAATTCAATGTTAACTCCAAACCCTGGTTTCTGATTTCCCCTACACTTCTCCTCTCGCTCGCCCTGATTACAGGTGGGATAATGCTCACTGCCAAATTCCTTGTATCCCGGATAAAGTAGTCGGCTTCCAGAGATAATCTATTACCAAAGAACCGTGCGTTTACTCCGATGTTTGTTTCAACGGTGGTTTCCCATCTGTCTATCAAATCAAAGGTGGGGTTTAACCTCCTGCCAAATACTAAGACATCATTAATAGCAGCAGAAGTCTCTACCAAGGTAGGAGCTCCCACGGAGGGGTTAATGCCATCATTACCAAGTTGGCCCCAAGAACCACGGACTTTAAGGAAGTCTACAATCCCTGAATTGAAGAAACTCTCTTCTGAAACCACCCATCCCGCACCGAAGGTGGCGAAGTTCCCCCATGTCTGCTGAAATTTATTGTTGCCATCCCTTCTGAAGGTACCATAGAGCAAATAGCGGTCATCAAAGTTATAAGCCACCCTGGAAAAATAGGAAAGGAAAAACAATCTGCTTCCCCCATCACCAATGGAATTCAGATCAAAATCCGTCGAATTTGACAAGTACCAAAATTGTTCCGCATCCCGGGTGGGGGCAGGGTTAAGGTTGGTGCCCCTGGCAAACAATCGCTCGTTGGTTTCACTTCTGTAGGACTGACCCAACACCACCGTTAGGTTATGTTTGTTGAAATTCTCCTGGTAAGTCAGGAAATTATCCCAAATCTGGTCAAACCTGTTAAAGGTTTCTCTCCTCAAGCCGGATTGAAATTCCGTAACACCATCATTGAATTCCAGGTTGGTGTTCCTCATGGTGATGCTTTCCAGATTATAATTGAACTGGGTCCTGAAGGTCAATTTGTTGGGTATAACCTCTGCTTCTGCATAGAAATTACCTAATACCTTATTGATGTTATTTCTTCGGTCGTTATACAGCAGTGGGTAAAAAGGGTTTTGATTTCCCCTATAGCCCAGTTGTTGTGCATTGGATAGCCTTACTGGCCTGGCGTTCGTATTCTGCTCATCATAAACTGGCAAAAACGGTACAGCGAAATAAGAACGGAACCAAGCTCCATCATCTCCATTGAACTGCTGAGCCGTGCTTATATTAAGGTTGCCTCCAATAGTGAGCCAATCCCTCACATCCGTGTCTATTTTCACACGGAAGTTTAAGCGCTTATAATCATTTCGTGTTTGTTCCATCAACCCTTTTTGGTCAAAATAACTTCCACCCACTGAGTACCTGGTTTTTTCGTTCCCACCATTGAAGGTCAAGGTGTGGTTTTGAATAGAAGAGGGGCTCATCATTTCAGCATACCAATCCGTGTTCACATCTGGAATATTAGGGTCAACCCTACTTCTTCCAAACCTTTGCATGGCATTCTGGACAAAAGCAATATCCGCCACAGAACCAGTCTCGTTGATATACTGAACAAATTGTTGGGTGTTGGCCATTTGGAGCACATTTTGGGGGTTTTGAAAACCATAATAACCATCGTATATGATCTCCGGCTCCTGTTCGTAACTTCCAGACTTAGTCTCTATTACCACTACACCGTTGGCAGCCCTAACTCCGTAAATCGCAGATGCAGAAGCATCTTTAAGCACATTTATGGTTTCTATATCATTAGGGTTTAGGAAATCTATATTTTCAATAAACATCCCGTCCACCACGTAAAGAGGTGCTGCCCCTCCCTCAAAGGAGCCTACCCCTCGAACCCTTACTGTGGGCGCGGCACCGGGAGCACCACTACTTACAATCTGAACACCAGCCACCCGCCCCTGCAATGCCTGCATAGCCTGAGCATTGGGGGTCTTGATGATATCTTCATTTCTGATGGTGGCTATGGCCGAGGTGAGGTCTTTTTCTCTTTGTGTACCATAACCCACCACCACCACCTCGTCTAGTGCCTGGGTATCTTCCTCAAGTTGCACATTAATCGTGCTGGCATTCCCCACCTGCCTGCTCACTCTTTGAAAGCCCACAAATGAGAAAACAAGTACATCATCGGGTGAAACCTCGACAGTGTAATTTCCATCTATGTCAGTGACCGTACCTGTGGAGGTACCATCAATTACTACTGTGACCCCGGGAAAGGGCTCTCCGTTCGCGTCGGTTACGGTACCAGTTACCACTTCTTGTTGGGCCATAGCACTGCTGTAAAGCAGAAAAAAAAGTGCCATGAGTAACCATGTTAAGTTTTTGTCAGGGATTTGCCAATGCTTTTTGGCATCCCCCATGGGTAGTTTATCTCTCATATCATTGGTTTGTTTTGGTAAAATTAAGGTTCAAAATTTTGACTTAACCAAGTCATTATATTGTTTTATCGAATTTACCTTTATTAACAGATAAACTTAAAAATCGTGTTAAATTTTCTTAATAAAATTTAAATAAATATTTAAATATAGAGGTATTTTTTCCCGTTTTAATATCAAAAAAAGAGCTACTATTTCGTTTAATTTATCATTTTTGAAAAATTTGTCCCATTTGAATACCTATGGAAATAAAACAAAAGGCACTTTAAGCAGAAGGGTATAGATATTCAATACTAGCAACAGTTAAATGCCCCTGGAAAAAAAAGTGCATCTTCAAAAACTCTAAGTCAAATTTTGGCTTTTTCAACGGTTACTAAATATAATTGTAATCATTTTAACCATAAAATAATCAAACTATCTTTAAAAATTAAATATTAATTGAAAATACAGCATAGAAATTCATGAGAGTTACGAGGGTTAGCAACTTGAATCAAACTTTGTGGTGTAAATTCAATGCTTACATTAAAATTTCTAGGCAAAATCGTCCGGATCTACGTTAAACTACCCCCCCTAACCTTTCACATAAAGTTCTTAGGTCAAAACATAATAAGTTTCGTTAATTTGCAGAAAATCATCTGTGTTAACAATAAATCATTTGCCCAAAACCCATATGTATTTAAAAGATAAAGTATCAAATTCCTTACCGAAAAATAGATTAAGGTTCCCCTTTATGGCCTTGTCCTTATTTTTGTTTTTCACCCAGGGTTTTGCCCAAGGACAGCATACACCCGTAAATGAAAGCGTAAAGATCTCTTCAACTACAGGAGAGATGAGCCTTGTTACTAGCGAAAACGGTGAACTTCACCTCTATGTACCTACCGAATGGACTGATAGTTTTACCTCTAATGGAATAGTTTCATACAGTGATTTTGGGGCCAAAGGAGATGGAAAGTCTGACGATATTAATGCAATTGCAGCCACCCATGCATTTGCCAATAAACACGGTTTGAAAGTGAAAGTGAATGAGAAAGCCACCTACTACATCGGAGGAACCAGCAGAACTGCTGTAATACAAACTGACACGGATTTTGGTAATGCAGCTTTTATTATTGATGACACTGATGTGGAAGACCGCAACTCCCATGTTTTTTTGGTAAGTTCCAATCATCAGCCTTACAAATTGGAAGGGGTAAATTCCTTGAAGAAAAATCAAAAGAAAATTGATGTATCTCTTCCGCACACAAGTATTGTATCCGTTACAGATGCCAATGTTAAAAGGTACATCCGTTATGGCCCCAACCAAAATGACGGCTCTCCACAGACGGATATCTTTATAGTGGACAAGGACGGAAAGGTGGATATGGATGCCCCCATTATATGGGATTTTGATCAGATCACGGAAATCACCGCACTGCCTTTAGACGAACAAGTGCTTACCATAACCGGGGGAAAATTCACCACAGTTGCCAACCAGGCACCTTCCAAGTACACCTACTACAGCAGGGGTTTTGCCATCAGAAGATCTAATGTGCTGGTAGACGGTGTGGAGCACCACGTGACCGGGGAAGGGGACCATGGCGCCCCCTATGGTGGATTTATCAACGTAAGGGATTGTGCCTATGTAACGGTTCAAAATAGCATCCTCACCGGACGGAAAACCTATAAGACCATCGGCTCAGCGGGTGTTGAAGTGTCCATGGGAAGCTATGATATTTCCCTAAACCGAGCCCTTAACGTCAACTTTAATAACTGTAAGCAGACCAATGATATTTTGGATAGGACTTACTGGGGCCTTATGGGCTCCAACTTCTGCAAAAACCTGGTTTTGGATAGTTGCACCTTTTCCCGCTTTGATGCCCATATGGGCGTGGCAAATGCCAGCATACTGAACTCTACCCTAGGGCATATGGGGGTAAACGCCATAGGTACAGGAATCCTTCGCATAGAAAACTCCACCCTTCATGGCAGGAGCCTGGTTAATCTGCGTTCAGATTATGGAAGTACCTGGGAGGGGGAATTTATTATCCGTGATTGCAGGTATGTGCCTGCGGCAGGAGATAGGGTTAGTCCGATCCTTATTGGGGGGTCGAATTCCGGACAGCACAACTTTGGGTACACCTGTTATATGCCCGAACGAATTACTATAGAAAACCTGCATATAGATGATTCTAATCATCCAGAGGACTACGAGGGCCCGGCAATCTTCGGCAATTTCAACAAAGAGATGACGGATGAAAGCTATGAGGAGAAATACCCCTATGTCATCACCCAGGAGGTTATTCTTAAAAATGTCAGTACAAGCAGTGGTAAGGATTTACGGGTCAGCGATAATCCCTTTATGTTCAGAGAGGTGAAAATAAGGAGGTAAAACTTAAGATTTAATGAGTGGAACCATATAAGGCATATAAGAAATATAAGATGGGTAGAGGGCTAATCTGCTTATGATTTGCTAAGGAAAAACAGTGGGCGGACAAATACCCATAGCCCTAAAATGCCCTTTTAATATGGTTAGTTATTTTTTGAACCATATAAGGCA
Organism: Cyclobacteriaceae bacterium; assembly: GCA_003565295.1. GTDB lineage: Bacteria > Bacteroidota > Bacteroidia > Cytophagales > Cyclobacteriaceae > Pleomorphovibrio. The sequence goes on along the minus strand of PXCO01000353.1, from coordinate 25,103 downwards.
TATGAGATCATATAAGATGGGTAGAGAAGAAATGGGTCTCTCTTGCCTAATTGATTTGCCAATGGGGAATAAATACTTGGCTATAGTTCCTCAATGACCGATTGGCCTTTAGATCGGTCACCGGTTAGCCATTGCCAGCTTTCATGCAATCTTATCTTACCGCTTTCCAATATTTCTGGTCGGGAATGGCAAATACCGGCATTTATTTCACCTTGTTCATTGATTTGGTGATAATGCATGGTGATTTCTCCTTTATCGGATACTTTTCCAATCAGATGGCCTTCAACTATGGGGCCACCATGGTAGGAGGCAGTCAATACCCTCCCACTTTGGCTATATTCAAATACCGTTTCAGAGGAAGTTTCTCCATTATCCGTGTTGACAATCGGCTTAAACCTTTTGTTGTTGTAGTTTATCATTGCATAATCTTTACCTCAAATTAACAAAAATTAGTTTCGGGATAATTTCAATTTTCAGAAATTTTTGAGATCTAAATCACATATGCGGAAATGTTTTTTCTTAAAATTCCTTATATTGCATTATGTCTTTTTGGCCATAGGTCGATACTGTAATTTTTCACAATTAAAATTAATTGTGAAAGCTCCCCAAAAACCCATCCTCAGGCTTATTTAAAACCTGTTTTTTATGATGTTCGAGGTATTTTCCTAGTTTGGAAGGCAGCCTCATTATACCTAGCGTTGACAATCATTAAACCTATAACCTATTATCTTATAATCGATAATTTAATAGCGGAAGGAAAAATACCCCCCTTCCTCATCGTGATGACTTAAGGAATGACAAACGAAACCAAATTCGGGGGGCTAAGGGATTTCGACATTACTCCTTTTCAAACCGTGCTGCTTGAGGAATTAATACCCTACATAGCCAACCATTTCAGAACCAAAGCTGACCAGAAAAACACGGCCATGGCCGGCTTATCCATGGGAGGGTTTGAGACAAAGTTAATTACGACCAATAACCCGGATATTTTCTCACCGGTTAAAATAAATTACCGATCTTTAGTAAAACAAAAAAGCAAACAACATGAACCCCAAATCCCTAATCCATATTTCGCTGACTTTCAGCTTTATCCTAATGTTTTGTTCACACCAGCTCTTTGGTCAACAAGCCAACGTCAACCTTGAACATAACCCTCAAAAGAACCACGAGGGATTAACTCCTTTCAGTGCACCACTTAACTCTCCAGAGGTACATGACGATAGGACAGTGACCTTCAGGCTAAAAGCACCCAAGGCAATGGAGGTGAATTTAGCGGGCGTTGCATTATTAACAGGCTTGAGGAGAGGGAATGAACCAGTGCCCTTTATCAAAGGGGAGGATGGGATTTGGAGCCTGACAGTAGGGCCACTTGAACCAGACATGTATGCCTATCATTTCCACATCGATGGGGTGCAAATTACCGATCCCAGTAATACTTATGCAGCTTTTACCGCCATGCCGCCATATAGCCAATTGATAGTTCATGGAGCGGAACCCATGTATTACGACGCCAAAGAGGTCCCCCACGGAACAGTTACCCGGCATGTCTATCATTCCAATGTCACGCAAGGGGAAAGAGAACTATATGTTTATACCCCTCCCGGTTACAACTCAAACCTTTCCTATCCTGTACTTTACCTTACCGGTGGCAGTGGGGAGTTGCCCTCCAATTGGATATATGATGGTAGGGTGAATTTCATTATGGATAACCTCCTGGCAGAGGGGAAAGCTGAACCCATGCTAATTGTCATTCCAAATAACCAGGTAATTCATCGAAACCACCCAAATCATACGGAATTGACCTTTGATGTCTTTGAGGAAGAGCTACGCAACCATGTTATCCCCTTAGTTGACAATCATTACCAAACGATTAATGCACCTAATGGGAGGGCTATTTCCGGGCTTTCCATGGGGGGGAGACACAGCATGGTCATTGGGTTTCGGTCCTTGGATCTTTTCGCGAATTTTGGAATCCTAAGTGCCGGGGACATGGAACCTGGAAAAACGCTGGCTGATTTCCTAAATGACCCTATGGTCAACGAAAAGGTGGATTATTTATTTATAGGTCAAGGAACAAAGGAAGCCGAAGGCTTTTTTGGAAACAGAGTGCAGGCCTTGGTTGAGGCCTTAAACAAACACGGAATTGATCATATGTATTATGAGGGAGGACATGGAGGGCACGATTGGGCTACCTGGAGACATCTATTATATCATAAATTTCTACCTAACCTTTGGAAAACAGAGGATCAGTCTTGAAAAGTATCATTGCAGGACATTGGAAGCTCCTGGTAAATATTTATGAGCTGTTTCTTCATAATGAACAAATCCCTTTCCGATTTCACCATTTCAGCTCTAAATTATTGGGGACATACTCTGGTCATAATCCTGGGGGAATGCGAAAGAGGAGAATTCATAGATGAGTTCAAGGGTTAATAGTGGCAATCGGACCTAAAAATTGATGAAACTAATCAAATTCAATTGGCTTCGTGAAACCTTTGAAGTGTGCTGATTTAGTACACCCACTTCTGTCCTTATTTTGGGGTTTAATCTATATCCAAAACCCGCATAAACCCTATTTCTGTCGAATAGGTCATGTTTAGTATTCATAAAAACCTCATTATAAGCCGAAAAGTAAAGGGTGTTATCTGTCATTTGCTGTTGGTTAAGTGCCACATTCATACTCAAAAAGTAACGTAGCCTTAATTTAGTTTCATCTTCGAAATAACGTTGCTCAAATCTATACCGGTGTTGCAAGGAAACTCTGCTAAAGACCTGCCTGGTCATAAATTGTTGATAAATGCGGTGTTCATTGAAATACATCTTATTTTTGGTGCCATCACTGTAAGGTTCATTATAAATAAAAGCATATCCAAGGAGGAAATTATTATTGTTTTCCGTTAGATTGTAGCCGATACCAGTTCTTAAAAGCAACTGGTCCACATCCCCTAATAGGTTAAAATTCCTGAATTGTACCTCGTGGTGCCAATTCCATTTTTGATTAATTTTCTTGTCCCCAAAATAAATCAGCCAATTTCCTAAATCACTAGACTGTGCCAAAGCGGAAAAAGGCATGAGGAAGAGCAAGAGAAAACTCGCTTTATTCATTTTTAACTTGGTTAAATGATTTACAAAAATCGATAATTCGTTATGGATAATCTCCTTTTGAATTTAATAATCATTGAATTTTACTTGTAGGGTATCCATATCCTATGAATGCACATTATTTAGTTTCATTGACATTTGGCGGTTTTCGAGCCAGTAAATTAAAAACCAACACTAACCTTCGAAAAGGCACTACTGCATCATGTGACTTCCGCCCAAAAAACCTGAGCCAGATCAAATCTCAAATTCTGACACTTCCGGACGAAAAACTAAGTCGCTTTCTTCCTTTAAAGACAAATTAAGCAGTGCCAACAACCATATGTTAGTTTTAGCATCTTAATGAGCAAGGTCCTTTCATTTTTCAGGTAAAGTAACCCCTATCCAAAATAACCGTTCAAAAATGCTTCCAACCCTGAGCTTTCAACCTGGCGGTAGTTCCACTTTTGGTCACCAGCAATTTCCCTTCGTCTGCATCGGTCACGTGTCCGATAAAGTGGATGTCAGGGTGCTTTTCCAATTTGGGAAAATCCTCCTGTGAGATGGTAAACAACAATTCATAGTCCTCCCCCCCGTTAAGCACACATGTGATGGGGTCAAGGTTGAATTCCAAGGCGGTATCATAGGTTTGTTTGTCTATGGGCAATTTATCCTCATAAATGGTCACCCCCTTATCGGATAATCTACTGATATGCATCAGTTCAGATGCAAGACCGTCAGAAACATCTATCATACTGCTTGGACTAACCTCTAATTCTCTGAGTTCGTGAATAATGTCCATCCTGGCATCGGGTTTTAATTGCCTACCCACCACATATTCATATTTTTGCAATTCAGGCTGCATGTTCGGGTTGGACAGAAAAACTTGCTTGTCCCTTTCTAATACCTGCAACCCCACTATGGCAGCCCCCAAATCGCCGGTCACACAAATGATGTCATTTTTTTTTGCCCCTGATCTGTAGGCAATCAGATTCTTGGGTACTTCACCGATGGCGGTTACGCTGATTATCAAGCCCGAGCGGGATGTTGTGGTATCCCCACCTACCACATCAAGATTGTAATGGCTAGCAGCGGCCTCCACCCCCTGATACAACTCCTGAACTGCTTCCACAGAAAAGCGATTGGATAGTCCAATACTCACGGTAACCTGTTTGGGGATAGCATTCATGGCAGCCACATCGCTGACATTTACAGCGATGGCTTTAAAACCAAGGTGTTTCAAGGGGCAATAGCCCAGATCAAAGTGCACTCCCTCTAAGAGCATATCGGTGGTGATCACCATATAAGAGCTTCCGCAGTCAATGACAGCCGCATCGTCCCCGATTCCCTTTATCGTGCTTTGCTGTTTTGTTTTTAAGGCTTCACTTAACCTATCTATTAAACCAAATTCGCCAATTTCACCTATTTCTGTCCTTTTCATATTCATTCGATTTCCTGACAAAGCTCCACCAACACCCCGTTGGTGGTTTTGGGGTGCAAAAATACAACCAATTTATTATCTGCACCTTTCTTTGGTGGTTTTGTGATCACCTCAAATCCCTCTGCTTCCATTTCTTTCGCGGCTTCATGGATATCCGTTACCTTGAAAGCGACATGATGCACCCCGGGCTTATTTTTAATTAAAAACTTAGCAATGGGACTCTCTGATCCGGTTGCCTGTAAGAGCTCCAATTTTGATTCTCCAGCATCAAAAAAAGAGACTTTTACGTGCTGGGAAATTACATCCTCCTCTTTTAAAGGCTGTTTACCCAATAACTTGGCAAATAGCTTATTTGACTCGGTAATATCTTCCACAGCAATACCAATATGGTCTAATTTCATGACTTGATCCCTTTGGTTAATTCCTAAAGTTAAGGTTTAGAGGGGTGAAACAAATAGCCGATAGCGCTGAATTTTGAATAACTTTTCATATTGCTGAATTTTTTATAAATTGGAATTGTTAGGCAAATGCAAACAAAGCAACACATTGAAACAAAAGTTTAGCTAAAAATAAAGGAGTCAAAAATTATGATCATTGTATCTGAAAAAGCCAAGGAGCGTATATTGGAACTCAAAGAAGTAGAGAAAAGACTTCCTGAGGAAAACATCAGGGTTTCTGTAAAGGGGGGAGGATGCTCCGGTCTGATGTATGACCTGGGGTTTGACGCTAATCTCACTGACACCGATCAGGTTTTCGAAGACAACGGAGTGAAGATTGTGGTGGACAGAAAGAGCCTGCTTTATTTGGCGGGAACCACCTTGGAGTTTACGGATGGTCTAAATGGCAAAGGCTTCCAATTTGTGAACCCAAATGCCAGTAGGACTTGTGGATGTGGGGAAAGTTTTTCCATTTAGTATTTTAATCATGAATAAATTCATAAAACTAAAGAAATAAAAGTTTATAGTTACAAAAATACATGATATTATCATAAATTTTACCTGTAAGTAAATAAGTTGCGTTTATTATGGACGCAGCTTTTTTTATGTCACATATTCAGGTTTTTTATTTTTACGGTCTAAAACAGGTTTAAATTTAGAGGGATTCATCCGATTTTATAGGGTTTCTGCCATAAGCAATCTTAAATTTTCACCTAATTTTAGTATATTTGGTAAAAACAGTTTTTTTTTTCTAAAGCTTTGTCCATAGTTTGGGGAAACTCTTTACATTTATTGTTGAAATTATAACTCTTTACCCAAAATCAACCGATGTTCTACCAAAAACAGGAATATTTAATGTTTTAATATTTAAAGATTTTTATATAAAATTTCACAAATAATAAATATCATATGAAAAAATGTCTACTAAGTGCTGTGATTATATTGTATTTGATTTCAATGGAATCCATGGCACAATCCAGAGATGTATCCGGGACAGTCTTATCTGCTGAGGACAATTTTCCGCTTCCGGGGGTTAATGTTCGAATACAAGGTACTAGTCGCGGCACTATCACCGATATAGACGGCACTTACAGTATCAACGTGAGCGGTTCAGAGACCTTGGTATTTTCCTACATTGGTTTTTTGTCACAAGAAATTGAGGTAGGGGATAAGAAAAATATCGATGTGCTCCTTCAAACGGACGCCAAAACTTTGGGAGAGGTAGTGGTGGTAGGGTACGGTAGTGTTACCAAAGGTGATTTAACAGGTAATGTGGCCTCACTCAAGGGGAGTGAGATTGCCAATATCCCTGTGCCCACATTTCAAGAAGCCATACAGGGGAGGATGGCTGGAGTTTTTGTGGAGTCCTCCAGCGGGAAAGTTGGGGAAGGTGTGAAGATAAGAGTGAGGGGTACCACCTCTATTTCGGGAAGTAATGATCCTCTATATGTCATTGACGGAATCCCCATGAATGCCGGTAGAGGCATTGGGCAAAGCAATCCCCTTGCAGACATAAATTTTAATGACATTGAATCTTTTGAGGTGCTAAAGGATGCATCTGCGGCCGCCATCTATGGTGCCCGGGCTTCAAATGGTGTAGTATTGATCACTACCAAATCCGGTGCAGCGGGGAGGACGAAGTTCAATGTTGGGATTCAAAGAGGGGTGAGTAGCCCCACCCGAAGAAATGAGTTTTTAAATGCGTCACAATATGTGGAGATGATGCGGGAATCGGGTTATAATGCTGACCTTATCAATGGAATTGACCCTATCAACAATCCTGGAGAATACCCTGATTCTTGGTTGGAATTTGTGGAAAACCGGCTTGACCGACACAGTGGGCATACCGATTGGAGGGATGGAACCGTTGATACCGATTGGCAAGAGCAGGCTTTTAACCCTGGTGCAGGAGTTACCAACGTAAACTTCTCCGCTAGCGGGGGGGATGAAAAAACACGCTTTTATTTTAGCTCTGCCTATGACAAGCAGGATGGTATAATGATACGCAATAATTTTGAGCGCATCTCCGGTAGGCTGAACCTAGACCATAAGGTTTCTGACCGATTCAATATTGGAGCCAACTTCAGCCTGGCCAGGACCAAAACTACTAGGCTACCTGAAGACAATCAGTTCAACAATCCCATCCAATTGGTGGCATTGGCACCCATCACCCCTATCCGGGACCAGGACGGGATGCTCTATGACAGGCCTGTTGCCACCTACTATAACAACCTGATTGACTCAGAGAATGCAGAGTGGTTGACCACCAATTTCAGGAACATTACCTCCATTTATGGAGAATACCAAATTACCGATGATCTGCGATTCCGGTCTGACTTTGCGGTTGACATCCTCAACCAAAATGATGAAAGGTTCTTCGGTTCCAGGACCATCACCGGACAGGGCACCAATGGATTTGGAAGTTCAAGGTGGTTAAGACTATTTAATTATAACACCAATAATTACTTCACCTATACCAAATCCTTTGAGGAAAAACATCAACTTGAGGCAGTAGCGGGAATGGCTTTTCAGCGTTATGACGAAAACTTCACTCAAGTAGATGGGCAGGAGTTTCCCTTAGACGATTTGAGGACTTTAGCCTCAGCAGCCGAAATAACAGATGGGGAGTCCACTCTTACTTACAACACATTCCTGTCTTATTTTACCAGGATCAACTACAAATACGACGACAAATACCTCTTCACTTTCAGTGCCCGCTATGACGGGTCCTCAAGATTTGGTGACAACAACAAATACGGTTTTTTCCCTGCTGCATCTGTGGGTTGGATTGCCTCTGAAGAAGGGTTTTTGAGGGGTAAGGAAGGCCTAAGCCTGCTAAAGCTTAGAGCTTCTTACGGGTTGACCGGGAATGCCGAAATCGGAAATTTTGACCACCTGGGACTATACGGTCCGGTTTCATATGGCCTACTTCCGGGACTTAGCCCAAGCCAAATCCCCAATCCCAATTTGACTTGGGAGTCTACTGCCCAATTGGACATAGGGGTGGAATTTGGTTTATTCAATGACCGTATCACAGGTGAAATCGACTATTATGATAAAGATACCAGGGATTTACTGTTACTGGTTCCTGTTCCCGGTTCCACAGGGTTTAGGTCTCAACGACAGAATATCGGAAGGATGAGAAATTACGGGGTCGAGGTAGTATTGAACTCAGCAAATTATGCCAGTCAAAATTTCACTTGGAACACAAGCTTTAATTTTGCCAGAAACATCAACAGGGTAATGGAGTTAGCTGAGGGACAAACCTCGATACCACCCACTACTTCCAGGTTTTTGAATGGAATTTTTGTGGGCGAATCCATAGGAGTCTTCTATGGGCCCAATTATGCAGGTGTGGACCCTGCAAATGGGGATGCCTTGTATTACAGCAATGCAGAAATGACAGAAACCACCAACGATTACAATGAGGCCGAAAGAATGGTGGTAGGAGACCCTAACCCTGCATTTATCGCTGGTATCAATAATACCCTTACCTATAAGAATTTTGACTTGGCTTTTTTGTTTCAGGGTGTATTCGGCAATGATATTTATGAAGGTGGTGGAGGTTTTTATGCTGCCAATGCGGACTGGTTTGACAACTCAACGCTGAACCAATATGCGAGATGGCAAAACCCCGGTGATATTACCGACATCCCTCAAGCAAGAATTGGTGCATGTAACGGATGTAACGCCTCAAGTAGGTATATCTCAGATGGGAGTTATGTAAGACTTAGAACCATAACTTTAGGGTATACCATTCCTACCAATGTGGTGGAACGAATGAAACTTTCCTCTGTAAGATTGTATTTCCTTGCCCAAAACCTGCTCACCTTTACGAATTACATGGGTTGGGATCCCGAGGTGAATGCAGACTACCTAGGAAGCACCACACAAAACATGAATGTGTTTCAAGGAAATGACTTTTACACAGCGCCGCAGGCACGGACATTTTCTTTGGGAATTAATGTAGGATTTTAAACATCGAAAGAAATGAGAAACACTCAGATATATATAATTGGTATAGTACTCGTTTTATTCTCTTTGACGAGTTGTGAAGATCAACTTTTCTTGGATCCACCACAAAGTGTGGATCAAGACATCGCCTTGAATAATGACTCCAATGTGAAAAGGGTACTCGTGGGTGCATATGCAGATTTAAGGGATATAAGTGTATGGGGTGGCAGGCAGCTGCTATACTCAGAAATGCTGGGGGCAAACAATGAAATCCGTTGGGAAGGCACCTTTAATCAACCCAGAGAATTGTTCAACAAAAGTATATTTACCAACAATTCATTTGTCACAGAAACCTGGTTGGTGAGTTACAGTGCCATCAACATTTGCAACAACATCCTGGAGGCCATCAACGTGGTGGATGAAGCGGACCGCAACAGGATCAGGGGGGAGGCCTTGTTTATTCGGGGCTCCATCTATTTTGAATTGGCGAGGTTCTATGGACTTCCCTATTCAGCGGGAAACTCCTCCACCAACCTGGCTGTACCCTTAGTTCTTATTCCCACCAGGGCGGTATCCGAGGAGGATTTAGTGGAAAGAAACACGGTGGAGGAAGTTTACCAGCAGGTGATTGCTGACCTTTCGGCTGCTGAGGAATTGCTGCCTGCTGTAAATGGGTTCTTTGCCAGAAACTATGTGGCAGCTGCCATCTTGTCCAGGGTCTATTTGCAGATGGAAAGGTTTGCAGAGGCCAGGGATGCGGCCAACCGGGCCATAGAGCTCTCCACCGCACAGGAGAAAAGACTGATGAGTAATTACATGAGTGCATTCAATACTGAGAGTGATTCTCCGGAAGACTTATTCACCATACAGGTAAACACACAAGATCCCGGCAACAACATGCACTTGTTCTATTCTACTCCGGATTTTGGTGGAAGAGACGGAGATGTGACTATTTTAAACAGTCATGTTAATCTTTATGAACCGGGTGATGACCGCTTGGAACAATTTCAGGTGAGGGCAGGTGACCGTCGTACCGATAAATGGAGAGACCAATTCAGGAATGTAAAGGTGGTCAGGCTTGCGGAAATGTACCTCACCCGTGCTGAGGCCAATTTTAGGGAAGGTACTAGTGTGGGTGCCACCCCCTTAGAAGATATCAACAGGATCAGGGAAAGGGTAAGCCTACCTGCCAAATCTTCCCTTACCCTTGAAGAAATTTTGATGGAAAGAAAATTGGAATTAGCCCATGAGGGGCACAATATTCACGATGTGAAAAGAAATAGAGGCTCCGTAAGGGACAATAACAACCCTGAACTCTTGTATCCCTATGATGATCCCCGTATGGTATTGCCTATACCTCAAAGGGAAACCGACGCAAACCCAAATTTGGTGCAGAACCCCGGATACGGAGGTTGATTAAACGACTAGTTTCTTTAAGAAAGACCACACTGTAAAAGGGTGTGGTCTTTTTATTTTCCTTTCCATCTAATTCCTTAATTTTACCCCATAAACAGAACACGTTAACCACCCCCACATCCATGCAAGAAGCAGTAAAAAAGACAGCATTGTTCGACACCCATGTTTCCCTGGGCGCAAAAATGATCCCCTTTGCCGGATATGAGATGCCCGTGCGGTACAGTTCGGATATCGAGGAGCATAAATGCGTAAGAGAAAAAGTCGGGATTTTCGACGTTTCTCATATGGGAGAGTTTTTGATCAAAGGACCTCAGGCAGAAAATCTGATCCAAAAAGTGAGTTCAAACGATGCCTCCATCCTGAAAATCGGCCAGGCACAATATTCCTGCCTTCCCAATGACAAAGGAGGCATAGTAGATGACCTCCTGGTATATAGGTTAGCTCCACAGGAATACCTACTGGTGGTAAATGCCTCCAATATAGATAAAGATTGGGACTGGATTGCCAAACATAATGACATGAAGGCAGCCATGGAGAATATTTCCGACCAACTCTCTCTTTTTGCCGTTCAGGGCCCCAATGCCACAGCCACCTTACAACCCATAACCGATCTGGACTTATCCGGTATCCCCTTTTATCATTTCAGAAAAGGAAAAATAGCAGGTGTAGCTGATATCATTATAAGTGCCACTGGTTATACAGGTGCTGGGGGTTTTGAGTTATATGTGCCGAATTCCTCGGCCAAGCAGGTATGGGAGGCAGTGATGAAAGCGGGAAAAGACCAAGGTATTCAGCCCATTGGCCTAGGAGCAAGGGATACATTAAGATTGGAAATGGGGTATTGCCTTTATGGTAATGACATCAATGAGGAAACTTCCCCAATTGAGGCGGGACTTGGATGGATTACCAAATTCACCAAACCTTTTATCAATCACGAAAACCTAAAGGCGCAAAAGGAAAAAGGGGTGGACAAAAAATTGGTGGGGTTTATCCTTGAGGAAAAAGGAATTCCAAGATCCGGATACACCATCACAAACACAGCAGGAGAGCCCATAGGAAAAGTCACCTCAGGAAGTTTATCCCCTAGCATGGGATTGGGTATAGGTTTAGGCTACGTGGATATTGGCTATGCCAAGCCCGGAACCAGGATAGGTATATCTGTAAGGAAAAAAAATCTCGAAGCTAGAATTGAAAAGTTACCCCTATTAAAATAATGAACCAAATAGAAATCTGCCTTAGCCCTGAACTCATCCACCTCCATGACCTGAAAGGAAAAATTGCTGTGGTGGTGGACATATTCAGGGCCACCTCCACCATGGTAACTGCCGCTGCCAACGGGGTATCAGGCATTAAACCCGTGGAAGACCTGGAATCATGCAAGGCCCTCAAAACCCAAGGGTACGTTACCGCTGGTGAAAGGGATGGGAAAAAAGCACCGGGCTTTGACCTTGGAAATTCCCCGCTGAGCTTTCTCAATGGAAAGTATCAGGGAAAAAAAGTGGCCATCACTACTACCAATGGTACAGTCGCCATATCCAAAGCAAAAGAAAGTGCTGAACTGGTGCTCATAGGCTCTTTCCTAAATCTTTCTGCCACAGCATCCTATCTGCAAGCAACAGAAAGAGATGTGGTAGTGGTCTGTGCGGGGTGGAAGGGAAAATTTAACCTGGAAGATTCACTGTACGCCGGGGCGCTGGTGGAAGCAATTGGGTTTGACTTTGATTGTGATGGGGCATTGGCAATGTCCTCCCTTTACCGTCAGTCAAGCGGCAATTTGGTAGCTTTCCTCAAGCAGGCCTCACATGCCAAAAGACTTCAAAACCATAACATTGAAGCTGATATTGATTTTTGCCTGACATTAAATCGATTTGACTTGATATTATTATTGGAAAATGATTTACTTGTGTCTCATAAAAAAACCCCATCCTAATTAAGACGGGGTTTTATTTACCTGGTTAATCACAAAATTCATTACATTTCTGGAAGAATTACAGCATCAATGACGTGAACCACTCCATTAGTGGCTTCAATATCTGCTGCGGTGATTTCAGCATTATTAATCATAGCTTTACCATTTTTCAAACTTACCGTTATTTCTTGACCCTGCACTGTTTTCACCTTTGCTCCATCTCTCAGATCACTTGAAGAAATCTTCTCGGGCACGACATGATAGGTTAGGATTTGAATTAACTGGTCTTTGTTTTCTGGAGCCAGTAGTGTTTCTAGAGTACCGGCGGGAAGCTTAGAAAATGCCTCGTCTGTTGGGGCAAAAACCGTATATGGGCCATCCCCTTTCAAAACACCCACCAGATCCCCTGCTTCCACTGCAGCAACCAGGGTGGATAGGAAATCAGTAGCTGATGCCAATTCCACAATGTCCATATCGGCATTATCCTTGGGTTGGTCTTTTTCATCATTTGCCCATGCTAATGTTATAGTTAATAGCAAGGCGATAGCAATAGTGTTTAATGTTTTTTTCATGGTATTATTGTTGGTTTACCACTATAGAACAGGGATAACCTAATATTGTTTATTGAAAAAAACAAGAAAATCAACAATGACCTATATTAGTGGTCAATTGACCTTTTTTTGGTCTCTAACGCCCTAAACCAGCAAATCAAAATTTTAAACAGGAAACTGTGTCTTAAACCGATAGCTTTTCCAACTTATTTATCATTTCTTCAAATTCCTCCCTTGTCAGGAGTTTTGCGGCACTGGGGAAAATGGTCTGTTCCTCCCTGAAAATATGAAGTCTAAGCAATTCCACTAGTTCTCTGCCATTATTATAGGCCACATCAAATATCAATAACCTACTTGTTTCATCCTGAATGCGTGTGGCCAGCCCAAGTAGATTAAAGGTCAAGCTGCCCAATTGAATAAATTTTATATGATCATCTTCTAGCAAATCTATCCCTGTCCTCGGGTTGGGGGTTTTGCTATGCTCACCACTTTCTATTAGTCGCTTGTGCAACAGGGGAAAAAGAATTTTCTCCTCCTTTATGTTGTGTATCAAAAGATTTTTATCAAAAAATTCAAAAAACGACCCAAAATTTTCATTGATCTTTTTATCAAATTTATAGCTTTGCTCCTTGAATTGTTTAAGTGAGGATTCAAAACTGTCAATTTTTTCCAAGGCCATTTGATGCTCCTTATTGAACAATTGGATCAATTCGGGCAAATTATCCTTTGCCTGATTTTTTTCCAGAGCGGTATATGCCTCAGGGGGATCCATGGGCGAATGTTCAATTTGCTCAAAATCCTTTTCTGCAAATCTTTTGACAGGATCATTCTTTTTGAGTTCTTTTAAGGTTGATGGATCTGTATTAATTATCCTTTTGCCAGTTTTTGGGTCTATTATTTTCATCTGTTTATAATTGTCTTTTTATGGTCAGATGGAATCTCGCAACGATAATCATCCCCCCGTGTGTCGCTCTCATCATGCTCGATTTCATGTGTTTATATTTTCTTTTCAGCGGCCATTACCTGTCCCGAACTTGTTTCGGGAACTTGCCCCGGCTTATCGGGGTGGAGTCTCGCCACCATAATCATCCCTCCGTGTGAGGTACTCCTCATGCTCGATTTCGTATCAATATATTTCATCTCCAATTTGCAATTTTTATCCCATTCTTTTCATGACAAAAATCACCCGACAAAATGAGTTTTAACACCAGAATCCACGGAATAAAAAACGTAATTAGTTTTGGATGTAATCGATGAAAGCAGCGATGAAATCAAGCATGAGGCAGGCGACAAAGGGAGGGATGCCCCCCCGATAAGTTCGGACTACCGGGATGACCATTGAAAAAACAATAAACACATGACAGAACTCAATATGAAAATGGTAGAAAGCTCAGAATTGGTGGAGGAAACCTTTAAATTCTGGTTTACTGACCAAGATCACCTGCGGTCCCCTTTCCCTATTTATATTAGAGAAAGGTTAAAAACAGTGGCAATTTCCAACTATTTAGAATGGATGGAGCAATTAGATGAAAAAGGAAAAGAGGAAATGGGAGAAAGCTTTTTCAGAGATAAATTAGAGGAGATCATTTTTCAAACAGCCATTCATTTTGTAAAAACTGAGGACGAAAAGTTGACTTTGTGCTACCCCTTTATGCCAAGAATTGGTGATAAGGTAAAAGAAACTAAGGATGATGGGGAATTCAGCATTGTTTTCGAAAGGAGTTTAATCAAGGAGGGGGATCAAAAATATTTACGTATTAGGTTAAAGGAAGACAATAGTGAAAAAGTTTGGGAAAGAATGTTTGAATTACCAGCCTAAGAAAAAAGGCTGGACAAATAAATGCCCAGCCCTAAACCCAAAAAAAATCTACTTTTTAGCTATTCGAAGGTCGTTTTCCGGTGATATAGGCCCTATTACGCCTTATTGATTTGTGATTCCAAGTCCATATTACCACTTGATACCGCCTCCAGATATAGTCTATAGGGGCAACCAAAAAATGCATAAACCTGGTAAATGGAATGATGCCCACAATAATAAAGGCGGAAACCACATGTGCTTGCACCAACCAAGGCATATTGGCCATCAATTCTACTTTAGGACTAAAAGCAAATATGGAAATCAAGTATGGTGAAAGCACCGAAGCAAACCAGCTAGATCCCCAACGAACAAAATATGCCACTCCTAACCCTGAAAGAATCTGTATCAACAATACCACATAAACCAACATATCCATCTTATTGGTTACCATCACTATCCTTTTGGTGCTGAGCCTTCTATATATAAAGAGGATCAAACCCAATAATGCCGCAACCGCGAAGGCAAAGGCACTAGCCTCCAGGATCATAAGTCTTAGAGGGTCTCCATTCCAGGCTATTACTGATCCTGGTAACAAAAAAGCGATGAGGTGCCCAAAAAAGAGAAATAAAATTCCCCAATGAAACAATTGTGACCCCCAGAATAACTTTCTTCCTTCTAAAAACTGGGAAGAAAGTGAAGATACCTGAAAACCATTTGTCCGGTACCTATAAATGGAACCAATAATAAATACCAGAAGACAAAGGTAGGGTAAAACGACGAACAATAGGTTGTTGAAGGTTCCCCCCACCTGTTGTGCTCCATAAAGTAATAAAGAAATTATGCCCACCCCTAGCAGGAAATAAACAATAAAAACCAGGAGGAAATTAAACCCCTTCATGGATGCCTGGTGGTTCTGGGTTTTTAGCACGGCCCTTGAAAAGGTAAAGACCCACAAAAACAAAGCAATGATAATGAGGATCACCGCTACTCCACTTACCACCATAATATTTTCTAACCGATTAATTAGCCCTAAGGTATTCATGTTCATTTTGATTTAAAGTGATTGACTTGAAATTCCTGTTGAAGGTCCCCCACAAGAGGTGACAAAAGGGTTGATTATGGGTGGTTTAGGAAGGGGTTTTTCAGCAAGTGGTTTTTTAAAATCCGTCTCAAAAACCCTTAATAAGGCTGCTAAGGCAAATTGATAACTGTTCCCATCTGGTAAATCTTCCATAATCAGCGCCTTGTGCTTTTTTTTGATCGCCTCTGTTTTACGACGCAATTTGGCCGAATCAAATTCCTGCAGCATTTTCCTAAGTCCCGGGATCATAATCATCAGGCTCAATTCCTCAACGAGTTCTTTATCTGCCAACAGAGGCATCAGCGTGAGGATATTGGATAAATTATCCGGTAAATCTGTTCCACAATCGTTACCTGCTTCTCTTTGTTCCCTTTTCATATGTGCCAAAAACTCTCCCCGTTTATAATCTTCACCAAAGATCACATATCCCAAATCAAGGTAACAAATGGCTTGAATATGAAAGGTTTTGGTATAGATTTCCTCCATGGTGTCCAAGGGTGTCCTATTGACAAATTCCTCGAACTTTCTTAAACTCTCTGCTGCTTCGGTATAAGAAGTCTTGATTGCATTTAAAACCAATCGGGTCTGATCCCTCAATTTATCCGAAGGATACCTAAATAGAGGCGCAAATAATAGGTATAAAGGATTAGATAGTGTCATAATATTATTCCTTTCAATTAAAGTCCTCTAGCAGGTTTAAACTTAAAGCCGAAACCTGAATCTCCCTTTGTGTCAGCGGTGGCCTCAATCATTTCAATTGACTCCTCCCTGTGTGCAGGAGGTATGACAAAGCGCTCTTCGAAGGTCGCCAAAGAAGTCAGCCTAAATATGGCTTCGGCCTCTTCGGTATCCATTTTGACATCGCTCAAAGCACGATGAACCTCCTGTTCTGAAAGGTCTCCAACGGTGACATCTCTCCTGTAAATTTTAACCCCCAGCAGTTTTTTCAATACATGTTGCACCTTTTCCACGTTCCCAGCCGTAAAAAGGCTAGCCAAATATTTCATAGGAAGGCGGGATTTTTCAATGCCTGCCCAAAGGGATTCAGTGGTAGAGTCATAAATGCCATCTGCATCCACGCTAGCCATTGCGGGTAACATCGGTGGCACATAAAACAAGTTAGGAATGGTCCTGTATTCTGGGTGTAAGGGAAGTGCGATCTTCCATTTTTTCACAAATTTATAAACCGGGGATTGCTGTGCCGCTTTTATGGTGGAATCAGCCAGGCCATTTTCCTTTGCTTTCCTGACCACATCCGGATCGAAGGGATCCAAATAGATGTCCAACTGGGCATCCACCAACTCATCTTCATCGCAGGATGCCACATTTTGTATCCTATCCGCATCATACAGCATCACACCCAAATACCTGATCCGCCCCACACACGAATGCATACATGCCGGGGCCTGACCTGATTCCAGTCTGGGATAGCATAATATACACTTTTCTGATTTTCCAGTACTCCAATTGTAATAGCTTTTCTTGTAAGGACAGGCCGTCACACACATTCTCCAGGCCCTACACCTCTCTTGATTGATCAGAACCACCCCGTCTTCACCACGTTTGTAGATGGCTCCGGAAGGACAACTCCCTACACAGGCTGGGTTCAAACAATGATTACAAATACGGGGCAAATAGTGAAAAGTCATCCTTTCCAATTGGAAAAGACTCTCCTGCTCCGCATCACTCAGTTCCTTAAAGTTCACGTCATTCCGTGCATAATCGGGGGAACCGCCAAGATCGTCATCCCAGTTAGGGCCTGATTGAATGTCAATTGGCTCACCAGTTACCAAAGAAACGGGCCTTGCGGTGGGTTGATCATCTCCCTCTGGAGCATTGAAAAGGTCCTCATATTTATACGTCCAAGGCTCGTAATAATCCTCCAGCACTGGAAGGTGAGGATTATGAAAAATATTTTTCAGCCCCCTGAGTTTTCCCGCTCCTTTCAAGGACACGGAATTTCCATTTTTCTCCCACCCCCCTTTATAGATATCCTGATCCTCCCATTTGGTAGGATATCCGGTTCCGGGTTTCGTCTCCACGTTATTCCACCACATGTACTCGGCACCCTTCCTGTCCGTCCATATGTTTTTGCAGGCTATCGAACAGGTATGGCAGCCTATGCACTTATCAAGGTGAAAAACCATTGATATTTGAGATCTTATATTCATGTTCGTTTTACTTTGGGTTATTGATAAATGAATGAGTTAGAACACCACTTTATCCATTTTTCTTACTAATAAATGGGTGTCCCTATTGACACCAACCGGCCCCCAATAATTAAAGTGGTAGGTAAACTGTCCGTATCCTCCTACCATAAGATTGGGCTTCAGGTGGACACGCGTGAAACTGTTGTGCCCCCCTGCCCTCCTGTTGCCCCTTACCTGGGATTTAGGTACGGAATAAGTCCTTTCTGGGGAATGGTATACAATGCATACCCCCTTGGGGATCCTTGCACTCACACATGCCCGTGTACAGTACACCCCATGGTCATTGTAACATTCCACCCAATCATTGTCTTTTATGCCCAATTCAGCTGCATCCTCCTCGTTTATCCAACAGGGCTCCATCCCTCTTGATAGGGTTAGCATGCGAAGTGTGTCTCCATAGGTGGAATGAATATGCCATTTCCCATGAGGGGTTAGGCAATTGAGCATTTTGGCCTTACCATCATTGACCGTTTTTCGTAAATCGCCATACACTTCCGGGGTAGGTGAAGGCTTATAGGTGGGCAAGTGTTCTCCAAAAGCGATGTACCCATCATGGTCCAAATAAAAATGCTGCCTTCCGGTCAAGGTTCTCCATGGCACAAGTCGGTCAACATTGTAGGTGTAGGCAGCATAAGCCCTACCCTGGTTCATCAGACCGGACCAAATCGGTGAGGTATTATACCGCCTGGGTTGAGCTTGCAGTGCCTTATAATCCAACAACACATCCTTGCTGCCCTCTCCAAGATCGGCCAACAGCAAACCTGTTTTTTCCTCCATATTTTTATAGGCCCTGTGATTTAGCTTTCCATTAGTGAGCGTGGAAAGTTTTAGTACCGCATTGGCTGCCTCCTCGTCCTCCTGAAGGGAAGGGAAAATACTTCCGTTCTCACGGAAAACATTTCTTGGTGCGTTGACCATATCCTCGTACACATCCCCACACATATAATGGTTTCCGTGTGCTCCCAATCCCTTTTTGGCTATATTTGGTCCCAGACAGATATATTTTTGATAAATGCGGGTATAATCCCTTTCCACCAATACCATTTTCTGCATCGTTTTACCGGGAATGGGCTCGCATTCACCTTTTGACCAATCCTTTAAGTTAGTCTGTGAAATTTCATCTACCGAATCGTGAGACAACGGCAGGTTTACAAGGTCGGTTTGAGGAGCGGGAATGTATTGCTTGGCCATTTCAGAAACCTTTTTGGCTATAGCTTGAAAAATCTGCCAGTCTGTTTTGGATTCCCACACCGGAGGAATGGCCTCCGAAAGTGGATGAATGAAAGAATGTAAATCAGTACTGTTTAAATCCGCTTTCTCGTACCAGGAAGCAGTGGGAAGTACAATGTCTGAATACAAGGCTGAGGTATCCATGCGGAAATTGATGTCCACCACAAGGTCCATTTTTCCGGATGGGGCAGAGGCTCTGTAGACGATATCTTTGACCACCTCACCAGCAACCTCATCAGCTATGTCGTTATGGTGTGTGCCCAGGTAGTGATTGAGCATGTACTCATGCCCTTTGGCAGAGGACATGAGTGCATTTCCCCTCCAAATAAACCAAACCCTGGGAAAATTGACAGGATTATCGGGGTCGACAACGGAATATTCAAGTTCCTTGGATTTGAGCTTTTCCACTACATGTTGGATAACCTTTTCCTCGGTGTCTGCACCTGCTTTTCGTGCCTCCTCCACAATGGTGAAGTTGTGTTTGTTGTATTGGGGGTAAAAAGGCATCCATCCATTCCTTACGGACATCACCACCCAATCTGCTGAATGCATATTGCCCAAGGGGTTCTCTCCTTCGGGAATGGAATTGTAAGTAGCTTGGTTTCCATCATAGCGCCATTGATCAGAATTAATGTAATGCCAGATAGGGGCTTGTTGAAGCCTGGTTGCATCTTGCCAGTCTTTTCCCCCCATAATGGCACCCCAGCTTTCTACGGGTGCCAATTTCTCCTGACCTACATAATGATTCATTCCTCCACCATTTACCCCATTGCAGCCGGTAAGCATTTGAGCCATAATAGAGGCTCTGTACATGAGGTTTCCATGAAACCAGTGATTGATAGCCGCTCCCACGATAACCATGCATTTTCCGTTGGTAGCCTTAGCGGTACTGGCCCACTCTTCGGCAAACTTGATCACTGTCTTACGACCAACCCCTGTGAAAATCTCCTGCCAGGCCGGTGTATATGCTTCTTCTTTATTATCATAATCAGAAGGATAGCTGCCGGGAAGTCCTCGGCCTACCCCATAATGTCCCATCATCAAGTCATAAATGGTGGTTACGGGTGTTTTTCTCCCGTCCACTGTATTTATGTAGCGAACCGGAACCCCCCGCTGACTATGCTTCTTTAACCCATACTCCGGGAAATCCACTAACAGTACCTCTTCTTCTTTTCCAAGAAGGGTAAGGATGGGATCGTATTTTTCGCCAGTTTCACCATCTACATATTTAAGGTTCCACTTGCCTTTTTCTTTCCCCCATCGATAGCCCACCGTTCCGGTAGGAGAAACCAAATCGTCGTTTTCGGCATTGTAGCACAGAAATTTCCAATCCCCATTCTCTACATCCTTGTATTTATTGACCCTGTTGGCGCGTAAGACTTTGCCCGCCTCAAAATATTCCCCCTTTGGGGATAGCTCTACCAAAAAAGTGGAATCAGTATATCGTTTCGTATATTCAAGGAAATAGGGTATTTGCATATCATGGTGCCATTCCTTAAGAATCACATGAGTGACCGCCATCCAGAAAGCGCCATCAGAACCTGCGTGACAAGGTATCCATTGGTCAGCGTGTTTGGCTACCATACTGAAATCAGGCGACATCACCACGGTTTTGGTCCCATTATGTCGGGATTCTGAGAAAAAATGGATGTCGGGAGTCCTGGTCATCCCCAAATTAGCCCCCATGGAAACACAAAATTTGGAATTATACCAATCTGCACTCTCACAAACGTCCGTTTGCTCCCCCCATATCTCCGGGAATGCATTGGGTAGATCACAATACCAATCGTAAAAGCTGAGGTTTACCCCACCCATCAGTTGAAGGTATCTGGCACCTGAGGCATAACTCATCATAGACATAGCCGGAATGGGAGAAAACCCAATCAGTCTGTCAGGGCCATAGGTTTTTACGGTATAAAGATTGGATGCTGCGATTAACTCCAAAGCATCATCCCATTGTACCCTCCTGAATCCACCCTTACCACGAGCCTTTTGGTACCGCTCCCGCTTTACGGGGTCATTTTGGATATTGGCCCAAGCCTGGTAGGGATCACCAGTCTCCTCCTTTTCTGCTTTATATAAATCCAGTAACGCTCCACGCATCAAGGGGAATTTCACCCTGATAGGACTGTATAAATACCAAGAATAGGAGATGCCTCTTTGACATCCCCGCGGTTCATAGGGAGGAAGCCCATTTTCCAGCATGGGATAATCCAGTGCCTGCATCTCCCATACCACAATCCCATCCTTTACGTGTATATTCCAACTGCACCCTCCGGTACAATTCACCCCATGAGTACTGCGTACTACTTTATCATACTGCCACCGGTTGCGGTAAAACTCCTCCCACTTTCGGGTTTTTGGAGCGATAATATCTTCTATCCAGCTCATAGTTGTTTCAATTTTGGGTATATCATGTTTTCTTAAACCGACTTCAATTGCCTTTCGAATATTTCACTCTTTACGCTAAGTGACTTTCTATTTTTCCAAATAACCCCCACCAGCAAGAGAATAACCAGTAAACCGATTAGGCCGTATTGGTAAAACACCTTATCTCCTGTTTGAGCCTTTTGGATGTCAGCTTCCAAGTAAACACTGTGAAGAAAAGCCGCTAAAAATTCAGCTTCCTTTTCTGTAACTGGCCGTTTCCGGTAAGCTTCTGCCATCAATGGGAAAGGGGGAGAAACGGTAATGCTTTTTATCCCAGCGTCCCCTACCCTCTCAAAAGCATGGGTTAAATCCCGAGCCAATAATCCACCACCAAAAACTTCCTCATGATTGGCATTATGGCAGGAAATGCAGGATTGCCCCCCATTATATAATCGGTCCTGCCCAGTAAACAGAGCTTTTCCCATTAATACATCATTTCTAGAATATTCTGGTGCCTCTACCGTGACAGGGGCACCAGGATCATCACTTTGATCCATTGAGGCAGTGCCAGAAGCCCCGGCTATATACGATAGCAATGCATCCAGATCTGCATTATCTAAATGGGGGTTGTCCGGCATGGGGATTTGATTGAATTCCTCAAAAATTGCCACGGCTTCAGGGTCTCCACTTTTCACCAACTGCTGAGAAGATTTTATGAATTTTTTCAGCCAATCTTCCGAGCGCTTTTCTGTAACACCCGCAAGATCCGGCCCTATCAACTTTTGCCCTATCCTATGGCAAGTGGCACAATCCTGTTCAAAAATTTTCTTCCCATCCTGCGCAAAACTCAGCAAGGGGAAATGGGAAAACCAAAAAGAAAATAAGAACAAGTACAAAAAGGACTTAGGAGTCTTTTGTCCTTTATAAGGAAGGGACCTTGTCATTCCTGTATCAAAATGGCAGATTTTGGGTTTCATTTTTACCGACCTTTAGGTGAGCAATAATTTCACCTTAAAAGTAGTGCCACTTTGCAGGGCATCAAATGACCTTCGTCAGGTTTATATTTGAATGATCTCAGGGAATTAGCTGTTAACCACCAATTTTATTCATACTCCTGTTTTTAAGGGCTTCAGTTTTCCCGCTCAAGTATACATTCTTCATCTGCCCCCCTAAAGCTTCATGTTTGTTCATTACTGAATAACGGATCAGGGGCTCAATTTCCCTTCCGTTTCGCAATGCACTAAGCAAGTCCACCTCTTCTTTTCCAAAGAGACAATTTTTCATCCTTCCATCAGCTGTCAGACGCATTCGATTGCAAGTATTGCAAAAGTGATCACTCATGGTAGTGATGAAGGCAAATGTTCCTGCATATCCTGGCACTTTATACTTTTTGGCAGTGGCATTTGGTTCGTCCTTCAGCTTGATCACCTCATATTCCCTGCTTACCTTTTCCAGCATCGTGGATGCTGTGATCACTTTTTCCCGGTCCCATTTGTTTCCCAAGAATGGCATAAACTCTATGAACCTGACGTGAAGGGGAAGATGCTTAGTGATTTCTATAAATTTAAAAAGCTCATCCTCAACTACCCCGCTTAAGGCAACCACATTTAGCTTTACCACAAATTGGTTTTCCAATAATAGGAGTATGTTTTGCCATACTTTATGAAACTTGTCCCTTTTGGTAAGTTGAAAAAACACCTTTGGATTTAATGCATCCAAACTAATATTTAAATTGGAAATACCGGATCTTTTGAACACTTCAAGGTATTTGTCTACAAGTAGCCCATTGGAGGTTAAGGTTAAGTGGATTGGGAGTCTGCATAGGCGGTCCACAATTTGAGGAAACTCCCTTCTCACCAAAGGCTCACCCCCGGTAAGCCGGATTTTGTTGACCCCCAATTCCACAAATTTTTCTGCAATTTCCACGATTTCATCAGGCTGCATCAGGAGTGCATTTGGCAGGCAAGGAGAATTCTCCTCAGGCATACAATAGGTACACCGGAAATTACAGCCGTCGGTGAGGGAAATACGCAGGTAATCATGGATTCTATGAAATTGATCTTTTAACATTAGCCAGGGCATTCAGGTTATTTTGGATTCCTTTCTTATAGTCTTTAATATTCAGCTTGATTATTTGAAAGGGTGGTTCCTTTTATCTATTGTTTATGGAATGGAAATGTAGTAGCAACACTCTTAACGCCGCAGATATTTATCCACAAGAGGGAATCTATTCATCCAATAGCAAAGGAGTGCCAATAACAAATCTAATGGTTTTGGAAACTCTGCCTCATGATAAAAATCATATTTATCAATGATTCATTCAGTATTAAAGTCAATCAGATAAAGATAAATTTGTCCTCCATTCTACTTGGGCAATTTCCTTCCCGGATTATGAGGCAAACTTAATCATGGAATAGGTTTGAAACTCCTTCCATATAATTTCATTTGATGAATCAAGCATGCAAAACAACTACCAATCCCGAACCCTTACCCAGCATATATCAGCCTTAAAAAAAGAAAAAAATGCGGTAATCCTGGCACATTACTACCAGGATGCCCCAATACAGGAAATTGCCGATTTTGTAGGTGATAGCTTGGAATTGTCCAGAAAAGCGGCTGAAGTAGAAGCCTCCATCATTGTATTTGCCGGAGTACATTTTATGGGGGAAACCGCCAAAATCTTAAACCCTAACAAAAAGGTACTGATCCCTGATCTGGAAGCAGGCTGTTCCCTGGCAGATTCT
Source organism: Cyclobacteriaceae bacterium (assembly GCA_003565295.1). GTDB lineage: Bacteria > Bacteroidota > Bacteroidia > Cytophagales > Cyclobacteriaceae > Pleomorphovibrio. The sequence continues at coordinate 884 of PXCO01000353.1, read as the reverse complement.
TGTTCTCCTGCTGCATTTGAACGCGCCAAGGAATTATACCCAGATCACGTTTTTGTCACCTATATCAATTGCTCCGCAGAGGTCAAAGCCCTTTCAGATATCATTTGCACATCAGCTAATGCTGAAAAAATCATTCTTTCCATTCCCGAAAGCAAAAAGATTTTCTTCTCCCCCGATAAAAACCTGGGAAACTATTTGATCTCCAAAACCAAGCGTGAATTGACCTTATGGGACGGGGTATGTATTGTGCACGAGGCTTTTTCCATAGAAAAAACCATTTCATTGTTAAAAGAATATCCCCAAGCTAAACTATTGGTTCACCCGGAATCTGAGATGCACCTCTTGAACATTGCAGATTACATAGGGAGCACTTCAGCCATGATTCGCTATGTGAGAGAGGACTCAGCTACCGATTATTTGATAGGAACGGAATCGGGTATCATCCACCAAATGGCCAAATTAGTGCCTAAGAAAAGGCTCATACCCATCCCCATTCATGAAAACAACACATGTGCGTGTAGTGAATGCGCCTTTATGAAGGTAAATACACTGGAAAAACTATTGGCTTGTCTTGAAAATGAATCACCAGAGATCCAATTGGATCCCCAAATTCAGCAACGTGCAATCAGACCTTTGGAAAGAATGTTAAGTTTATCATAAAAATGCGCAAAAAGGACATAATCATCATGGGAGCCGGCCTTGCAGGTTTATCCAGTGCATTGTACCTGGCTGAAAAATGCCCACACCTAAGCATTTTTGTTATGGACAAGCACGACGGGTTATCTTCAAATACCCGCTTGGCCCAAGGGGGAATCGCAGCAGTTACAGACCTGGCTTTTGACTCCATGGATGCACATATAACAGACACTCTCGCCGCCGGAAGG
>PXCO01000073.1 GCA_003565295.1 Cyclobacteriaceae bacterium | reverse complement strand
GGCAGTCAGGGCATGAGGAGAACCTCACACAGAGGGATGATTATCAAAGCGAGATTCCACCCCGACCTGCGGTACGGGGCAGGTTATGACCGCTGAAAAACAAATTATAAACAGATGAAAATCACGATTTCCACAAGGGTACAGGGTCACTTTCTTAGCGTCAAATCAATTTTTAATCAAAAGCTTTTTGAGGCTTTAAACCCTCCTTTCCCGCCGGTAAAGTTACTGCAATTTGATGGATCAGAAGTAGGGGACATGGTGGGTTTGGAGTTAAACTTTATCTTCTTTAAGCAAAAGTGGATCAGCCGGATTACCGAGAATGAAACTTCAAAAGATGAGTGGTTCTTTGTGGATGAAGGTATACAGCTCCCTTTTTTCTTAAAGTTTTGGAGACATAAGCACCGGGTAATACGGTTGAGCGAAACAGAGAGTGAAATCAGGGATGAAATCCAATTTCAAGGACGAATGGCTTTACTCACACCATTGTTGTACCCGGCATTATATGGTCAATTTCTGTATAGGAGACCCCTCTATAAAAAATACATGAAATGCCCATGAGAAAAGTTCTCACACAGGGTGATGATTATTCTGGGCATTCCACCCCGACCGGTGGTACGGGGCAAGTTCCCGAAACAAGTTCGGGACAGGTAATGTCCGCTGAAATTGAAAATATAATCATATGAAATCGAGCCTGTCCTGACGGCAGTCAGGGCATGACGAGAGCGACACACGGGGGGATGATTATCGTTGCGAGATTCCATCTGACCATAAAAAGACAATTATAAACAGATGAAATCGGGCATGAGGTAAGGCTTCCCCACGATAGCTACGGGGCTCCCTAGCTTGCCAGACATCCCCGAATCCCGATAATTATCAGAACGGGGCAGGCTATCTACCCGCTAAAAAACGATAAGTCCTAGGCCATCTGAAGGTTTTCGCAGTCTTGGATCTGGCAGTCTCCATAAAGCACCAGTGAATGACTGGTGATGGTAGAAACAAATTCCTTTCCCATAGCTTCTTTAATCAGGTTGATCCGTTCATCCGAAAACTCCTTGATCTTTCTGCATTGGTTGCATACGTAGTGGTCATGGTGTTTATAGGTGAGCGCTTGCTCATACAGTGCCACTTTATCTTTGAACTGGTGCTTCACCGCCAATCCACATTCTACCAGCAAGTCCAAGGTATTGTAGATGGTGGCCCTGCTAATGGTGTAGCCCTTGTTACGCATCATTAAAAACAGCCCCTCCACGTCAATATGCTCATCCTGAGGTAGTGCATAGAGTTCGTCAATCACAGAGAATCTTTCTGGAGTTTTCCGGCTTCCTTGGCGCAGCAAATAATTTTCAAATATTTTTTTAGCTTTTTCGATTATCGACTTTTCTGCCATGACCTCATGATTATAAAGATTAAATATGCAGGATTTTTTAGATTAATTCAAACCAAGAAAGTACTCGGTAGGTTAATTTTCGTAATTTGCTATCATTCTAAATTAATATTCACCGCCGATCAAAATCAAAATGATTTTGCCAATTAAAAATAAATGTGTACGTTTTATTTTTTATATTATCGCTTTGTTCCCGAATAGAACTCTACCCATGCAAGACCGCTTGAAGTTTATCCTTTGGTTTTCTTTTTACATTTTTTACTTAAGTGCATCTGCACAGGTACCTGGATTCTATATGAAAGAGGAAAGAAGAAAAGTAAAAATACCATTCCTCGATTCCAATAACCTCATCATAATTCCTGTATCCATCAATGGTGGGCCAGAGATCAATTTTCTTTTTGACACTGGTGTAAAATCAAATATTTTCTTCAGCAAAACCATTGCTGATGAAATGGATATGGAATACACCCGAAAACTGAACCTTGTCGGTGCCGACGGAAAGACAGTATTGAGTGCTTCTGTATCCCCAAACAACAATTTCGACATTGGGCCAGTGGAGGGCATATACCAGGCCATATTGGTGCTGGATGAAGATTTCTTAGAGTTGGAAAAGGTCATAGGGGTACCCATATATGGGGTAATTGGGCATGAATTTTTTAAAAAAAACCCGATAAAGATCGATTATGATAACAATGAAATTTCGTTTTACAGGGAAAACGCCTTAAGGTGGAGGCCATTTGGTTACCGCAAAATGGATATGGAACTCATCGGCAGTAAACCCTATATTGATACAGAGGTAAGACAGATCGACGGACCGGTAATAGAAGCAAAATTACTCATAGACACAGGTGCCAATCATGGCTTATTGCTTAATCGGGAAACCTCCGATGACATCACTCTGCCCCCCGTCACCCTGGAAACCGACCTGGGCAGGTCTTTAGGTGGTGACCTGTACGGATTGGTGGGAAGGGTGAGAAGATTAAACATTGAAGGATTAAAATTCCGTAATGTAATTACATCTTTTCCGGATGAGACCGAATTTTCGAACGTCATCATAGAAACTGGTAGACAAGGTAGTTTGGGCTCAGACCTGCTCACCCGGATGAGATTAATCCTGGATTATCCAAGAGGTAGGTTGCTTTATAAGAAAGGGGGGAAATTTGGTCAAGACTTTGACTATGATATGAGCGGGCTGATGGTGAGGGTCTTTTCGGCAGAAGAGCGTAGGTTTTATGTGAGCCAGGTGAGGAAAAATTCGCCCGCAGCGAATCAGGGGATTGAGCTTTATGATGAAATTTTATCGATAAACAAAGTTCCGGCCATGTTTTGGGAACTGGATGACATCACCAAAATGCTTAAATCGGAAGAAGGGAGGGTTATTACCATGGAATTGCTTAGGCAACCGGAGGAAGAAGGTGCCCCTCCCCAAAAACTCAGGATTACCTTTGTCTTGGAAAAACAACTCTAATACAAATCCAAGCACCTTCAAAATTATTCTAAAATATTTATAAAACATATTTATAGTGATAAACGACACCCGTAAAACAAAACTTTGAATTACCTTTGTAGGAAGAGGGCAGAAGAGAGTGTTAAATTTTTAAGGCTGGTGATATAATTTTCTGGAGATCATGGTAGAGGCAACCAATTATGGTTTTAAAAATCTGTTGCTGACGTTCAAGAAGCATGATGAGCAAATTTTCGAGTTACTTTATGTATCTAAGGAAATTCTATGCCTTGCCCAAAAAGGAGAGAAAGTTTACAAGGAAGATTTTTTTCATAGCATATTCCCCTCCATCAACACCCCTATCTTTGAGACATTATTTGAAAAGCTGGGAAGGGGTGAAATTTTATTAGCCCCCATACTTTTGGGCCCTCAAGAGTTTATGTGGGTGGATATTGAAGGTTATACCATCTCCCAAGAAGATGGCACCTACCTTATCAATGCCATGATCACTCCCCATAAAAAAAGTCGCACATTGCAATCCTGGATATATAAAAAGGAAACCACTAGTTTTTTTTCAAACAAAAACAACCTTACCCATATTACCCCGGAAAGCCTTTCTGATTTAGAAAACTATTTATGTGAGAAATTCCTAAAGTTTGATGTAAAGGGGTGTAGTTGGCTATGGAGTCAAAATGAAGATGCTACCATTCAAATCGTTCCAGGGGTAGTTAGCCTAAGGCAATATCCTTTGGGAAGAGGCTTTTTTGCCTTACAAATGGAATTACTTGATAATACCTTTCTCGGGGACAGTATATTATCCAATGCGGACAACCAGGAAATCATTAATCAGTTTATTGGGGCAGTATATTATGAGTTTTCTCCGGAAACCAAGGGTATCAAATGGTCAGGTGCCATAGCAGAATTATTAGGATATGAACAGGAGGAGTTTAATGCTGTAAGTATTTGGGATTGGCTTGAACTCATACATCCACAAGACCGGTCATTCAATGGACTGCTTTCCCATTCCCCGGAGGGATTCTCTGATTCCTTTGAAAATATCTACAGGATAAGGCACAAGGACGGACATTACATTTACGTAAGAGATACGGTAAAAACCTTTTTTCACTTCCAAAAGGCCGAGAAGATCCTGGTAGGCATCATAAAGGATATTTCTGCCTTGAAAGTAGCTGAAGAAAAGATAAAAGAACAACAAGCCAATATAAGTGAGCTGACTGCGGTGGTACCAGGTATGGTGTATATGCTCAAGGCTTTCGAAGATCATACCCATCAATATTTATATGTAAGTCAGGGGTGTAAATCCATTTTTGGGGTGGAACCAGAAGCCGTCATCGAAACGGAACAGACTTTGGCAAACCTGGTACATCCTGAGGACAGAAAGCACATCCAGCAACTGGATAGAGAGGCCTACCTCAACGGAAATAAATTTGAGGGGTATTTTAGGATTATCACCCCAGAGGGTACGGTAAAATGGATTTACGGCACCTCAGATAAGATACGAGGCCAGGACAGTGAATCCATATGGGCAGGGGTATACATCGATGTGAGCGAGACAAAGAAAAAAGAGGAAGAAGCCAAGGAAAATTACATCAAATACAAATCGATTTTTGATGAAAGTCCCCATATCATCATCCACTTTGATAGGGATTTGTCCATCACAGACGTGAATAAAACCTATTTAAGCAAAACGGGAAAGAAAAAAACAGATATATTGGGCAGAAAGGTAGCCTACCTGGTAAGAAACTCATCAAGCAGGGCTGCCTTTAATACGACCCTAAAAAATGGTTTTGGCCGCTTTGAGGGGTACGATAATGAAAAAAATGAACTTTCCTCCAGCTATTACAGGATATCAGCGAAAGAAATCAAAAAAGGAGAAAGTTACCAAGCCATTATCGAGGATATCACCGAAAAGGAATTTGTACAAAATTTTCTAAAGGAAGTCACAAAAACCTCCACCATTTTCAACGACAAGGACTTTTTTGACGAGGTGGCAAAATTGCTCAATTCCAGGCTTAATTTTGAGTTCTGTCTAATAGGTCATATCCATTCACAAAGTGGGCTATTTGAAACCATTTCTGTGGCTCAGGGCAACGCAATTATCCCTAATATCACTATACCTTCATCTTCAAACCCAATCGCAAACACCGAAACCAGTGAGGAGGTGATAATTATCCCTGAAAAAGCCTACCTACAATTCGCAAACAATGAATTGTTGAAATCTCATTTACTGGAAAGCTTCATATCCGTCACCATTTATAGCAAGCAGGGAGAGGCCATTGGCTTTCTGGCCGCTGCAGGAAAAGGGAAGATTTCTAATGAAAAACCCTTAAAGGATGTTTTTAAATTCCTGGGAGACTGGGTAGGCTCAGAGCTTCATCGCTATAATTATGAGCTTGGCCTACTAGAAACCAACCTCATGCAGGATGCCATTTTGAATGGTACGGATTATGCCATTTTTGCAGTAAACCATAAAATGGAAATCACCCTGTATAACAACAGAACCTTGGATGTTTTTAAGATTGATCACCTTGACCAATTACTGAGCAAACCGTTGATTAAAAACCATAAGGAGCTAACCGTCAAGGACATGATTGACATGCCTGTAGATAAGCATAAAACGGATTATTACCTGATCAAAACCACTGAAGAAAGGCTGAGAGAATTAAAGATTTCCATTACCCAAATTGCCTATGGACAAAAACAGCAGATTTCTTATGTGGTCTTTGCGGATGACATCACAGAAAGGACAGAATCTGAGAAAAAATTGATCGAAACCGAACAATTATACCGAAGCATTTCCGAAAATTTCCCGAAAGGAACCATAGACGTCCTCGACAAGTCCTTCCACTATATTTATACAGAAGGAAAAGAATATCAATTGCAGGGGATCAACCCCAAAGAACTAATAGGACTTTCACATGTAGATCAACATGTAGGAGATAATAGGGTATTAACCTTGAAAAACCTCAAGAAGGTATTGAGAGGAGAAATGGTGAATTATGAAATTACCATAAACAACCAAAGCTATCTACAAAGAGGGGTCCCCCTTACCAATAACAATGGAGAGATCGACAGAATATTGCTGGTGAAACAAAATATTACCGACGCGAAAAAACTAGAGGCCGAAAAAGAAACCCTTATCAAAGACTTAAAATCTCATAATGAAGAACTACTAAGGTTTGCCTATATCGTTTCCCACAACCTAAGGGCACCTATTGTCAACATTGCTCTTCTACTTGATCTTTACAATGAATCCAACCCCGCTGATCCCGAAAACAAAGAAGTAATCGATAACCTAAAAATTTCCACCAACTTATTAAATGCAACTCTTCAGGATCTTATTGAAGTGGTTTCCATCAAAAAGCAAAAATTGCCTAAGGTAGAAACGGTGAATTTCAACCTTCTACTTAATAATATTGAAAAAAGCCTCTTCAATCAGCTCAAAGAATCCGGAATTAAAATTCATAAAGACTTCAATGGTCTTGAAGAAATGAATTACGTATATGCTCATCTGGAAAATTTTCTGATGAATTTCTTGACCAATGCCGTAAAATACAGACACCCAGACCGGACACCTGAGGTTTGGATCAATACTAATAAGGATGGAGATTATTGCATCATCCGTTTCGAAGACAATGGGATAGGCCTGGATCTCAAACGGTATGGGGATCGAATCTTCGGGCTCTACCAAAGATTTCATAACCATGTAGAAGGAAAAGGTATGGGTCTATACCTGGTAAGAGAACAGATAAGGGCAAATGACGGTAAAATCGAAATTGACAGTGAGGTAGGTAAGGGGACGGTGTTTAGGGTGTATCTCAAAAACCTAAAGATTCCTGAAATCCAATCACCATCCCCCTAGTCACTAAAGTAAAGCGGTTGATTCATTATCCAAAAACAGGGTAACATCCCCGTGCTTTTGCAATACAGAGGCTGGAACAGCCGGGCTGATCGGCCCTTCTACCATTTCTTTTACCACTTTTGCCTTCTTTGCACCGTAGGCCATTAAAATAATCCGCCTACAGTTCAATATTGACTGAATCCCCATCGTAATTGCTTGCCGGGGAACCTGATCTTCGCTTTTAAAAAATTTGACATTGGCGCTCACAGTGTCCTCAGTAAGTTGCTCTATATGGGTAAGGCTATCAAAGGAAGCACCTGGCTCATTAAAAGCGATATGTCCATTGGTACCAATCCCCAACAACTGTAGTTGAATGCCTCCTGCGGCTCGTATTTTTTCTTCGTATTTCTTACAATTATCCACCAAATCTCCGATGCCCATAGGCACGTGTGTTTGTTCCTTCGGGATATCGATATGGTCAAATAGTTGCTCATTCATAAAATGTCGGTAGCTGTTTACATCAGAAGGCTCAAGCCCTACATACTCATCCAAATTGAAGGTGGTGACCTCCTTGTATGAGGTTCCGTTTTCCTTATGGTCCCTTACCATGGCACTATATACCCCTATGGGAGAACTGCCCGTGGAAAGGCCTAATACCAGTTTTGGGTTAGCCTTTACTGATTCGATGATTTCTTTAGCTACCGCTGTGGTTAATTCATTAACGCTGTCAAATTGCTTGATTTGCATGTTTATTTGTTAGGGTGATAGATTCATTTATCAAAATTACCACAAAGTTTCGATTTGGACCATTCCAAAAATGGGTCAAAACGGCATCATTTTAGAGTGGGTAGGCTTAACTTATACTTCACTGCAATAAGTCTAATGCTGATTACCAGGCTGATGGATAATAATAAATTAATATTCCTGTCCAAACCAAAATGGTTCAGCAGTAGGTATATCACCGCTCCCACCAAGCATGCCGATGCATAAATCTCCTTTCTGAACAGCACAGGTATTTCATTGGTCAGGGTATCCCTGATGACTCCTCCCATTACCGCGGAAAACATTCCCATAATCGCAGCAATTTCAGGCCCAAAGCCCAAACTAAGCGATTTCTCCACCCCTAAAATCGTAAAAAAACCTATGCCTATTGAATCGAAGAGAAAAAAGGTTTTTCTCAATCCCGCCAAAAACTTGAAAAAAATGAAGGTGGTCAAAATACCTGCAAATATGGCATAAAGGAAATAAACATTACCCACCCAGACCAAGGGATAGGCACCCAATAAAATATCCCTTAAGCTACCCCCACCAATTGCTGTGATGAACCCAGTGAATCCAGCACCAAATAAATCATGCTCCCTGTCCTTGATGGCCAAAGTTCCAGAGATTGCAAATACAAAGGTTCCGGCGAGTTCCAAGAAATATTGCAATCCCATCTCCTTAAAGTTTTTTAAACAGATATACTCCCATAGCTCGCCTTCCATGTACCACCACTGACTTTGGGGGCTCTATCCAAGAAAGGTGGAACTCCCCTATTACCTGTTGCAAAAGTGACTCTGTAAACACAAAACGCTCACTCCCATCTGGCAGAAGAAATCTTCCTTTTTCGGTTGCCTTCCCTTCCTTAAATGTAGCCCCTGCATCCGTACAAGTCCTCACCCATAACAACCCTTCTTTTTTAAGTACCCTGATCATTTCTGAAAACATATTGATGAATTGGTGCTCACTTTCTGCGAAATGCAGTACAGCACTGCTAAGCACCCCATCGAACACCTCATCCTGATAAAAAAGTTCTTCTACCTTACCCACTTGAAAACACTCCGGATCAAATCGGGGATTTATGGACTTCGCATAGGTTCTTGCCATTTGTATAGCCATAGGATCCTGATCCAATCCTGCTATACCAAACCCTTTCTGGATAAAATAATGCGTGTTTCGCCCTTCCCCGCACCCGGCATCCAGTAGCTTCATATCCGGGGTAAACCTACCTTTCAACACCTGATCCAGTAGATAGATGTCCATATTACCTAGCAATCGATTAAGCTCTTGAACCTTCATAAACTTACCACTTTAAATCACTTCATTGAGACCAAAGTAAAAGGCTCTTTGATCACCAATGGCTATGTCAAACCTAAAATTCAAACCTTCCTCATTCAGCCTATATCTGAATCCTAATCCCCCTCCATACCTGAAACTTCCCATTGAAAAGGATGCAGGATCATTTGAAACTTGGCCAGCACTGCCAAAAAACACCATTCCAAACTTCCTATAAACCGGGAGCCTATACTCTAACTGATACACCATGGCGTGCCTATCCCTATACCTCCCCTCAAAATACCCCCTCATCAAATCACTGCCGCCGATTAAACTAACATGCTGGAAGGGTGGATTACCAGTGGTGAAATTTGCCCATGCCTGACCGACAATCACATGGTTGGACCAGGGGGAATAATACTTTCTAATGTCCAACCTTAATTCAGAAAAGGTAAAGTTGCTTCCCAGCATGGTTCCAAATGAGGTATACGATAACTGATGGAAGACCCCTTTGGAAGGTTGAAAAATATTGTCTCTGGTATCATAATTCACCACTGCACCAAGTCCTGAAAGACGCTGCCCTCCACTTCCCGGTATGTGCCCGGCTGCCAAAAGTCCCCCTTCTTCTTTTTGATAAATATCATCTGTCCTAAACTCATATCTTGGTCCCACATATAAACCGGGCAAAATCCTCTTTTCATAATTCAAATGGAAATAGATGAATCGGGTGGCGTATGTTTCGTCCGTTTGAAGTTCATTCCCAATTCCATAGAAACGAAAAGGAAAGTCTGTTAGCTCCAACCTGGCATTAAAATAACCCTGATTTTCCTTCTCCCACAGATCCAGTTCAGCCGTCACAAAAGCCTGTTGGTATAAGGTATATAGGAAGGTGATGGGAAAGGTAGATGGCCTGGTGATAGAATCCGTTACATGTTTTGGCCGAAACACTTTTATCGCCCTTGCCCCCAGACCAAGGCTGGTTTCTGGTGCATAGGTTACCGCTGGGATAAATGTCCAGGAACCTCTGGAGATCAGATCCACTACCCCATCTGCCAGGTCGAAGGGTTTGTCCAACCAGAGCTTCTTTGCAGGGGATTCTTGTGCCTGCAAGCCGGAGGCAACCCAAAATAGTGCTACCTTGACCAATAATATATGTATGCCTTTCATGAAGCAGCGAAATTAGTATTTTTATTTCACCGCATAAGGCTAATTCCCAAAACTTACTAAGACCTAACCCTTAAAACTCTATGATAAGGCCAATCGTGGGCAATATCGTACCTGCTGGATTCACCACTTGTCTTAACAGGTATCTTTTGGGATCATTTGGGTCAATTTTTGGAACGCCCTCATCGGTACGTTCTGGCACTAAAAGATCTGGTTGCTCTGCCCGAAAATTGTATGCATTTTGGACATCAAAATACCAATTGAGGTTCCACTTGTCATAGAAATATTTCTTGTCAATCCTAAAATCCAATTGGTGAAAACTTGACAATCTAAGGGAATTGATATTGTTAAAATCCAATAAGCCCTGGTTAAATAAATCCCAGTTGGAGCGTAAAGACGAGGCTTGGAGATCAAAAGGGGTATAAGGCGTACCCCCCAGAAACCTCCATCGTGCTCCTACCTCCCAATTTCTTTTAAACCGCTTTCCGGCAGTAAGGCTAACGATAAATCCATTATCCCATGAGGAGGGTACAAATCCCTCGGTATTGGGGTTGGTAAACTCACTTCTCACCAAGGTCAATGCGGCTATGCCGTAAAAGTCATTATACAATCGCTGCTGTGCTAGCAGCTCCAATCCATACGCCCTACCCTGGGCATCTGATTGCACAGGCTCATTTCCTATAACCCCAAAGTCAGCTCCAAGATTTGCCAAGGCTATGCCGTTTCTGATGGAGGCTGGGTAATTATCGTAGCGCTTATAAAAACCTTCCAGTGTAAACCTCCTGTTTTTATCAGGTACCTGAAACTCAATCCCCGACACATAATGAGTGGACCGGATAAACTTCACATCATTTGCCTGGTTTACAAATTCCCCCTCATTATTTCTAAAACCCAAAACGGTATATGGCGGTCTTTGATAGTAAACCCCCACATTACCGGTCCAAAATAAGTCACTGCCCAATTTATAGCTGAGGTTGATTCTGGGACTGAATTGGTTGAGTGGATTGGCTGCCGTATTACCAAAATCACTTCCATCTATTCTCACACCCCCTGAGAGCAGCAATTTTTCATCTAGCCATTTTTTACTGCCTTGTATAAATGCCCCATATGAATTGAAATAAGAAGAGGAAGATATATCCAAAACCTGACCCCCCATGACCTGTCTGTCAAAGTTTTGGATAAAATACCTGCTGAATTCATAATTGACCCCGTACCGAAGAGTCCATCCCTTACCAAAGATATTGTTTTCCGCCCTGAACTTGTTTTCACTTTCCTGGGAAAGGTAATCGAATAACAGGTTTTCCTCTAGAGAGTCATCGTTGTTCCGGTATTTGAAGGCACGGTTGTTCAGCATGTTTCTGCTCAACACAAAAGTCCAAAATCCGTTTTCCCTGAACCTTTTCAACTTCAATCCTGTGGCATAATTCCATTGGGTGGATATGGGAAGATTGTCCAAAAGAAACAGTCGGTTTTCCCGATCCAGGGGATCCTCGTTGTCCGGTTCATCAAAATTCAGGGCAAACTGGTCAATGGCCCCCACCCCCAAAAATGTCAATTCTGTCTTATCGTTAATTTTGGTTTTTGTCTTAAGGGTGAAATCGTTGAAGGTAGGAAGAAAGGGTAGGCCAATAATTCGAAACAAAAATTGCAAATAAGATCTCCTGGCAGAGAAAATATAAGTGGTGTGTTCCCCTATTGGACCTTCATTGGAAAGTGTGAGTTCGCTTGCTCCGACTGTAAGTTGGGTAAACATCTGATCCCTTCTACCGTCCTTTAACTCAAATTCGAAAAAAGAGCTCAATGAATTCATCCGATTGGCAGGAAAGGCTCCACTAATCACCTCCACATTCTTAATCAGGTTAACGTTTAGGATACCCACAGGGCCACCGGAGGACCCCTGTGTGGCGAAATGGTTGATCACTGGCACCTCGATTTCATCAACGAAGAATTTATTTTCATTGGGTGCCCCTCCTCTGATGATGATATCATTCCTAAAGGAGGCTGTACTCGCCACCCCGGGTAATGATTGAATCACCCTGCTGATATCACGATTGCCTCCTGGGTACCTTTCTATTTCGTTGGTATTTAATTTCCTGGCTGAAATAGGGGTATCCTCAGACCTGGAAAACTCGGAACTAATCACCACCTCATCCAAGTCAGATGCCTCCTCTTCCAATTGGAAGTCCAACTGGACTGCTCTAGCCCTGCCCACCTGTATTTCGTATTGAGTCTGAGACCTGAATCCTACAAAGGAGGCCCTCACGTTATATAATCCTGGTTCCAAACCATCAATACGGTACTTACCTTCCTCATCTGTAATAGTGCCCTTGTCTATACCCAGTACTGCCACATTCGCAAAGGGTATAGGATTGTTGTTTACAGGATTTTGAACCTTTCCTTGAATCACCCCATTTTGAGCAAATCCCTGCGATAACATTTGAAATAGAAAAATAAAAAGCGCAGCCTGTCTCATCATTTTTGTTGATCTACTAATGATAAATCGAAACCAACATAAATTGTTTGAATAGAAATGAAAATTTGAAGAAATTTTTAGTAAATCATTAACTTTGATCGTATTCTTGGTTTAGAATCAGTCAAATTTCCCAAACTAATCAATAAAGAATGGCTATACTAGGGATTGACCTGGGTGGGACGTCGTTGAAGACGGCCCTTTTTACCGATGAGGGGCAAACTACTCAAATTTCCTCCATCCAATTAGTCGGACGTGGGGGTGAAGAGGTGGGAAATATGGTCAAAGAAAGCATTCAAACCATACTTGGAAAACATTAAATAAGAGGAATAGGGGTATCCATACCTGGAATTTATCGCACGGATACTAAAACGGTATGGGCACCAAATATTCCTGGATGGGAAAATTACCCACTTCATAAAGATATTAAAAGTTGCCTACCTCTAGATTCAAGAATCCCCGTTCTTATTGAAAGCGATAGAGCCTGCTATATACTAGGAGAAACATGGAGAGGAAATGCCGCTGGATGTAAAAATGCCATTTTTCTGTCCGTTGGCACCGGAATAGGAGCAGGTATCATGGTCAATGGTAGAGTGCTGATGGGAAAAGATGGCATTGCAGGTTCTGTGGGTTGGATGGCATTGAATTTACCATTTAAAGAACATTATACCCAATACGGTTGTCTGGAATATCATGCAGCAGGAATAGGTTGGGCCCAAAAAGCAAAGGATCTCATGAAAAGAGATGGGATTGTTATTCCGGATGAGGTAAATGCTAAACTGGTATTCACTTCTTATAGGGAACAGGTACCTTGGGCGACAGAAATCATTGCAGATGCCATCACCTATTGGGGGATGTGCTCGGCGAATTTGGTGAGTATTTTTGATCCAGAAACCATTGTTTTCGGTGGGGGATTGTTTGGCCCCTCGGTTGAATTTATCGATCTGATTTATCAAGAAGCACAAAAATGGGCTCAACCCATTAGTATTCAGACCACCAAGTTCCAAGCCACCAAATTAGGCCATGAGGCAGGTTTGGTAGGTGCTGCCTATTTAATGTTCAAAAACCTGCAGAAAAGCAATGGCTTATAATTCCAAAATGGTTTTTGGGGCGGCTTGCCTGGGGATGCTACTTTTTGGGGTCACCTTGATTACTTTAGGCGCTGTGGCAACCGACCTCACATCGAAATACACCCTGACTGAGATGCAGGTAGGCACCTTATTTTCCATATTACCTCTGGGAATCCTTAGTGGCTCCCTCATCTTTGGCCCTATTGCGGATAAACACGGTTACAAACTATTGTTGGTAGGGGCGGCTTTCCTGTTGTTCATAGGGATACAAGGCATAGCAATGGTGCCCTCCTATATGCTGGCCCTCCCTTTTGTGTACACCTTTGGATTAGCGGGAGGTATCTTAAACGGGGCTACCAATGGACTTGTAGCGGATATCAGTACAGAAAATAAAGCTGCCAACCTAAGCATTTTGGGTATTTTCTTTGCGGTAGGAGCTTTAGGAATGCCTTCACTTTTAGGGGTTTTAAAGGAACTGGTTGTTTTTGAAGTTATATTGTCATCAGTAGGGGGATTGGCACTAATCATGGCTACTGGTGCTTTGTTTATAACCTTTCCCCCTCCAAAAAGTGGGGAACCTTTTCAGTGGGTAACGGTGAGAAGCCTAACCAAAAATGGGTTTTTGATGCTGATTGCTTTTTTTCTTTTTTGCCAAAGTGGCATGGAAGGCTTAATCAACAATTGGACGACACTTTTTACCACAAGTTCTATAGGCAGCACTTCCCAGAAAGCACTTTTTGCACTGTCGCTTCATGTGGGCGGAATGGCGGTAATGAGGATGTTCATAGGGGGTGTTTTCAGAAATCTTTCCTACCAAAAGTTAATGGTAATTTCTTTTGTGCTGTTAATTCCAGGGATTGCCACACTTAATTTTGCCCAAGATTATTTTATTACAGTCATTGCTTTGGTACTTTTAGGAGCCGGGTTGGCCGCTGGTTATCCTGTAATGCTGGGACTGCTGAGCGATCGTTTCCAAAACCGGGCAGGTACCGCATTCAGCATCGTGCTTGCCATTGCATTGCTGGGAAATATGATCCTTAATTACCTCATGGGAATACTTGCCGGCAGTGTGGGAATAACAGCCTACCCAATCTTAGGGCTTGCGGTCATAATTACCATGGGCTTACTTTGTCTCTATATTTTCAACTCAAAACAAACAAACACTTAAATAAAAAAAATATGCTAGCAAAAGAGTGGCTAAACAATGCCAGGGAAATTATGGCAAAAATTGAAGATACCCAAATGGAAAATATTCAAAAAGCTGCGGAGGTAATGGCCGACTCCATAGAAGCCGGACGCTGGGTACACACCTTTGGCTGCGGGCATGCCACCATCCCCATTGAGGAAATGTACCCCCGGATAGGCGGTTTTGTAGGGTTCCATCCAATGATTGAGTTACCCCTTACCTTCTTTACCCGAATCACCGGGGAGATGGGTGTTCATCAATTTTTGTTTTTGGAAAGGACGGAAGGTTACGGAGTTGAAATTATGAAAGGGTACACTTTCGATGAAAAGGACACCATGTGGATATTTTCTCATTCCGGGATTAATAATGTCAATATCGATATCGCCCTAGAAGCCAAAAAGCGAGGCATGAAGGTAATTGCCTTTGGCTCTGCAGCTGAGGCCAAGGGGAAACAAACCCGACATTCCTCTGGAAAGACTATCTTTGATGTGGCTGATTTGGTGGTAGACACCTGCGCCCCCGCCGGGGATGCCACTGTTCCACTTAAAAACCACCAGGATAAAATTGGGCCTGTGTCCACCATGGCCTTCATCACATGTGTTTGGATGACGGTAACCACGGTGGCTGAAATTCTGGCCGATAGGGGAGTAAAACTTCATATACACCCTTCCCACAATGTGCCGGGGGACACCACCGCCAAAGAAAGATTAGATGATGCACTTTCAGAGTACAAAAGGCGGGTAGCAGGAGTTTAAAAGTATGCAGGAGGGATAGGCCGCATTTTTGGAGAATGACGGCCTTCCCTGTTTATTCGATTACCCATGAGAAATGTTCAGCAACTTCTGGATCTATTCGAGAAACACCTTACGGTAATGGCAATGGCGGAGCAATTGCTTCTTTTCTCCATGGAAAATTACCTGGAAGAAATGGAAGAAAGAAGATATGAAACGGGCGTATTAATCCATAAGGGCCAATTACTGAAGTTTGACAAAGGCGACAAAACGCCTCAGCCTATATCCACGACAGATACCCTGCCTTCCCACACCTCACTTTTTGCGACCTATAAAAAACTGTTGGAAAAACGAAGGTATTTTATTCTTACCCCACAAGGAATCACTCACATTGTGACACGAAGCGACTTGGATAAAATCCCATTAAGACTGGGCATTTTCGGACTTCTTAGCGTATTTGAAACTTTCCTAAAACACAAGGTAAGAACTGAATTTGAAGAGGTTTACAAAAACAGCCTCACAGAAAAACGTTTGGATTATGCCAAGGTATTGTTTAGGGAAAAAATCAGAAAGAATGAAGACATAGATTTAATAGAATGTCTTCAATTAGGCGATCTTAGAACAATCTTCTCTAAGGAAAAAAGGTACAAAGATTTATTGCCTGGGTTAAACCGGGAAAAATATGACAAAAGTCTTAGAGCCATAGTACGCCTGAGGGATTCCTTGGCACATGCCCAACCTTCCTTGCCCTACAGCTGGCCGGAAATTTATGAACTGCTGATTTTCATGAAAGCTATCATGCAACCCTCAAAGTTCAATCTCCCCTAACTGTTGCATATTTCTTAAGATCCAGGCCTGTCTACCCCGCAGGTAGGCCGTAGGGGAGTTGGGGTCCCATCTGCGAGGATTCGGCAAAATCGCTGCTATCATGGCGGACTCTGCTTTTGTAAGTTCAGAGGCAGCTTTAGCATAATATTCCCTAGAGGCCGCATCAATGCCATAAATACCATCACCCATTTCAATGACATTCAAATACACCTCCATAATCCTTTTCTTTCCCCATATCCACTCAATACCCAGTGAAAAATATGCCTCTACTACCTTTCTAGCTATATTCCTCACAGGGAAAAGAAATACATTCTTTGCGGTTTGATTGGTAATGGTACTGCCCCCCCTGAACCTTCTGCCGGTCGTAATTTCTCTTCTTGCTGTCTCAATGGCCTCCCAGTCAAATCCTCCGTGCTCGGGGAATTTTTGATCCTCGGCAGCAATTACCGCCATGACCATATGGGGGGAAATGGATTCATACCTCACCCAAGAAGGGCTTTTGGGTATATTGCCTTCCCCCTCGATGATAGCCTCCACGGTTCTCTGCACCATTAATGGGGTGATATAAATGGGCAGCCACTTATAACTTACCATAAGCAGAACTGAGAACAATACTATACCCAGGATGGATTTAATGATAAATACCGAAAATGATTTCACCTTAGGAACATATATAATTTATCTGCAATTTAACGCTAAAGCACAATTGAATAGCCAAACATTTCCAGTTAATTTTGAGGCATGAAGGATAAGCCCGCACCTGTTCTTCCTTTGGACTTTATTCGCCAAATGGAGGAATTACTGCCGAATGAGGAGTTTCCTCTTTTTATAGAGTCTCTGAAAAGCCCAAGCCCGGTCTCCATACGGATTAACCCATTCAAGGCCAAGACATCTCATTTCCCAAACAGCCTGCCCATTCCTTGGGCAAGGCATGGTTACCGGCTCAGCCAAAGACCCGATTTCACCAATGATCCTTATTTTCATGCAGGTGCCTATTATGTTCAGGAAGCTTCTTCCACTTTTTTACAATGGATGCTAGAGCAATTGTCCTTGCCGAAGGGTAGTATTTGTCTTGACCTTTGTGCTGCTCCAGGGGGTAAATCCACACTGCTATCCTCTTTTTTGGGGAGCGATGGTTTACTTATTGCCAACGAGGTCATAAAAAACAGGACTCAAATTCTCAAAGAAAACATGATTAAATGGGGACTGGGAAATACCATTGTCACTCAAAATGACCCTGCACATTTTTCTGGACTAGAGGAGAGTTTTGACCTTATACTCGCAGATGCCCCCTGCTCTGGAGAGGGTATGTTCAGAAAAGATCCAGTGGCCATCAGGGAATGGTCCGCAGAACAGGTTAAACTTTGCGGCCTGAGACAAAAAAGAATTCTGGAAGAAGCCGTGCCTTTACTCAGACCAGGTGGCTACCTCATCTATTCTACCTGTACCTTCAACCGCACAGAAAACGATACAATTGTCAGTAGCCTGATCCAAAAGCATGGATTAATTGGTGTAAGAGTGCCCGTAAATGATGAATGGGGCATAGAAGAAGATGTACTAGCCTCTAATGGAAAAATTGGTTATGCCTATCGTTTTTTCCCTCATAAGGTAACGGGAGAAGGATTGTTTATCTCCCTATTCCAAAAACCTGGAGCTCTTGAACATACCCATATGAAATGGTCTAAAAACTTCAACCATCCCCATATTAAGCCTGTATCCGCAAAGCAGTTTCCCGCTGTATTTTCATTTGCCAAGGATGCAGGATTAGACCTTTTTCAAGTGGGAAACAGCTATTTTGCATTTCCCGAGAATTTCGTCAGTACCTTTGAAATCATCGCTGATTCCCTGAACATAAAATATTTTGGCACAGAGCTGGGGGAGCTGATCAGAGAGAGTTGGATTCCTTCCCATCCCCTCGCCCTGAGCATCTTGCCCAAGGAACGATTTGAAAGGGCAGAAATTGACCTAGAAACGGCTTTGAACTACCTTAAAAAGAAAGAAATTACCTTAGATCAACGAATACGCAAGGGCTGGGTGTTGCTTCATTACGATAAGCTTGCGCTAGGCTGGTGTAAAAACCTGGGCAACCGGATCAACAACTATTACCCGAAAGCTTGGAGGGTCAGAAAGGATTGATCAATCTTTACCTTCATTTTCTTCCAAAAACGAGAAATCATAGGTTTCATCTTCCAAATAGTGAGGGTATATTTTTTGGTGAATTTTTTTCACTTCATCAATAACTACCCTTCTGAAATTCTCGATATTCTCTCCCGTAGAAGCCGCCATAAATACGGGTTTTATGTTAGACTTCTTTGCATAACTTTTCTCCAATTTGTCAAAATCGATAAATCTTCCCTCTTCCAGTTCCAGCTCAGTCATAAACATCCTTTCTTCTTCTGTGGGCATTTTAGCGGCTAGATCAGTTTTATTGAACACCATGATCACGGGTTTTTCACCTGCTCCCATTTCGTTCAGGGTTTGGTTGACCACGGCGATTTGATCCTCAAATGCAGGATGAGAAACATCTACCACATGTACCAATAAATCTGCCTCCCTGATTTCAGCCAAAGTGGATTTAAAGGATTCAATAAGGTGGGTGGGTAGTTTACGTATAAAACCTACGGTATCGGAAAGAAGAAAAGGAACATTTTCCAACACCACCTTTCTGACAGTGGCATCCACAGTTGCAAAAAGCTTATCCTCGGCCAGCACATCTGCCTTGGTCATTAACTTCATAAGTGTGCTCTTGCCCACATTGGTATATCCCACCATTGCTACCCTTACAATACCCTTTCTGCCTTTTCGCTGGGTGATGCCCTGTTTTTCGATTTTATCCAATTTGGACTTAAGCAGGGTGATTTTATTTCGGATGTCCCTTTTATCGGTTTCAATCTCTTTTTCTCCTGCACCACCCCTGGTACTTGTGCCACCCCTTTGCCTCTCCAAGTGTGTCCACATACGTGTAAGCCTGGGGAGTAAATATTGAAATCGGGCCAACTCCACCTGGGTCTTGGCCTGGGCTGTCTGAGCCCTTTTGAGAAAAATATCCAAAATCAATAGAGACCTATCATATACCTTGATTTTAAGTTCGTTTTCTAAAATCTTCATCTGAGAAGGGGAAAGATCCTCATCAACTATCACCATATCCACTTCAAAATGGGTAATATAAGCTTTAATTTCCTCTAATTTGCCGGCACCTACAAAGGTCCTCTGATCTGGCTTGGCCAGGCGTTGGGTAAATTTGTGAACGGTTTTAGCACCTAGGGTTTCCGCCAGAAATTCCAATTCATCCAAATGTTCCTTGACCATATGCTCGGAATCATGTTGGTGGATTAAGGCTATCAAAATAGCTGTTTCTTCTTTGGGGGAGGTTTCGACTAATTTTTTTAACTTTCTATTGTATTTGCTCATATATATTAATTGGCCATATATTAAACGGACTTATGCAACACAAATCTAATTAATTAAATTCAACGGTTTTTCAACTTAAAATCGATCAAATGGCATGCCCAAAATACTTTAGTAATCCCATATTAATCATATAAAGTTAACCGATAATTTATTTTTAAGTACTTTTGTGGAGCAAAAATCCTGGCAACAGGAAAAGGTTAGGTAAGCAATAGAGCGGTTTTAAAATTATTTTGATCATGGAAATCAAGAAGACCCCTTTAGAGGGGGTGTATGAGCTTTATCCCAGAGTCTTTAAAGACGATAGGGGTTATTTTTTGGAAACCTACAGAAAGGATATTTTTGAAAAGCACGAACTGATCACAGACTGGAAACAGGATAATCAGTCCTATTCTGAAAGAGGGATCATTAGGGGGCTACATTTCCAAAAAGGGGAATATGCACAAGCCAAATTGGCAAGAGTAATTGTTGGCAAGGTTTTGGACGTGGTTGTAGACTTGAGAAAGGGATCCCCTACGCAAGGAAAATACCATGCGGTGGTACTCGATGAGAACCTTCAAAACATGCTTTACATCCCACAGGGGTTTGCGCATGGGTTTGCCGTTTACGAAGATGCGGTTTTCTCTTATAAATGTTCAAATTTCTACCATAAGGAAAGTGAGGGAGGAATTATTTGGAACGATAATGAGTTAGGGATTGATTGGGGAGTTTTTAACCCTATTTTATCTGAAAAAGATAAAAATTGGCCCAGCCTAGGGCAATTCATTACCGAAAGCGAAGGAGGACTTTAATGTCGTTGCTGGATATATTCAAAAGAAACAAAACAAAAGAGCCATTAAAATTAGACCTGTCCTGGATGGAAGCGGACATGCACAGCCACTTGATTCCGGGAATCGATGATGGTGCACAAACGCTAGAGGAATCAGTCACCCTAATTAAGGAGCTGCATGCCTTTGGTCTTAAAAAGCTGATTATCACCCCTCATGTGATGAGCGAATTCTACCGCAACACCCCTGACATCATATTATCAGGTTTGGAGCTGTTAAAGGAGGCCTTGGAAAAGGAGGGCGTTGACATTGCCCTAGAAGCTGCTGCCGAATATTACCTGGACGAAATTTTCTACGAGAAAATCGAAAATAACGAGCCCCTCTTGACCTTTGGCAATAACATGGTATTGGTTGAGACGGGGTTCCTGAGCAAGCCTCACATACTCATAGAAGCCTTTTTCAAATTGGAAATGGCTGGCTATCAACCGGTATTTGCTCATCCGGAACGCTACCTCTACCTGCACCAAGACGAACAACTTTTGGAGTCCCTGGCGGAAAGAAACATTAGTTTTCAGCTTAATTTACTTTCCCTTACAGGTTATTACTCCAAACCTGTGAAAAAATTTGCGGAAAAACTGATTGATCAGGGATTGATAAAATTAGTGGGCACAGATTGCCACAACTTGAGGTATGTGGAAGCCCTTAAACTGCTGACACAAGAGAAATATTTTCATAAATTGAATACATTAAACCTGATCAACCCTACTTTATGAAAATATTAGTAACTGGTGCCACAGGTTTACTGGGGAGCTACCTAATCAGATCATTATCGGTGGATCACGAAGTCCATGGGCTGAGGCGTTCTACAAGTAGCAATCGGCTGGTGAAGGACATTGATAACCAGGTCGTATGGCATAAGGGGGATATCCTTAACCATCAGTCGCTAGAAGAGGCAGTGGAGCAGGTGGATATGGTATGGCACGTGGCCGGATTGGTGTCGTTCAAAAATAAAGATGAGAAAAAATTATTGGACATCAATGCCCAAGGTACGGCCAACCTCGTAAATGTATTATTGGACAAAGGTCCAAAAAAAATGGTGTTTATCAGTTCGGTGGCTGCGCTGGGCAAAGATCCGGAAACACAGTTGATCGATGAGGATTATAAATGGGTGAACTCTGATTTAAACACCACTTATGCCATTTCCAAACATTTGGCCGAATTGGAGGTATGGAGAGGTGCCCAGGAAGGCTTGCAAGTGCTTGTCTTCAACCCTTCGGTCTTGCTTGCTAAACACAAAGATGATAGATCCAGCACTATGGTCTATGAATATGTGAAAAAAGGATTACGTTATTACCCCCAAGGAAGCATTAATTACATTGACATTAGGGATGCCGTTAAAATCATGGTTAAGATTGCCGAGGAAGCTCAATGGAACGAAAGGTACATCATCACTAAAGAAAGCCTACCCTATAGGACATTCTTTGAGGAAATCGCCAAGGTCACGGGACAAAAGGCTCCCCATAAACCCATTTCTAAGGGTTTGTTAAAAACTGCTTTGTTTTTCTCCGGCATCGCAAATCGCTTAGGGTTTATCCCCGTTTCCCTTAACAAGCAAACAGCACTGCTCTCCCAGCAAAATTTCACCTTTGATAACCAAAAAATGATGAAAGTCATGCCCTTCGATTTTACCCCACTTGAAGAGACCTTGAGATGGGCCTTTGACAACAAAAATTAGAGGGCTGGCGTTAATCCTGCACAGGCTTGATTTGCAGAATTATTTTATTACCTTACTTATCGATAAGCCTAAGCCTATGGCCCGGTTTATTTAACTACTAAAAAGAGCGCCGATGACAGGAGATTTTGATAATCACTCAGAACAGGAAAGGGCACTAGTTAAGAAGTTTGAACACTCTTTGAGGTCCAATCTGGATTTATTCTTTGTAGAAGAGGAATTTGAGGACATCATCCGGTTTTATCTAGACAACCTGAAGTTCAAAAAAGCACTCACTGCCAGTGAAATGGCCTTGGAGAAATTTCCCTTTTCGCTGGAGTTTAAGCTCATGCAAGCCCAATCACTGATTTATTTGGAAGACCTGGAAGAAGGGCTGGACATCTTGGAAAACCTCAACAATTTGTCTCCTAACAATGAGGAGGTAATTCTGGCCTTGGCCAATACCTATACCATCATGGGGCAGTATCAGGATGCCATCTTCATGTTAGAAAATTACCTTCCAACTGCTGAGGACAAGGCAGAAGTACATTATTTGTTAGGCAATCTATTCAGGGCAGAGGGTAACAACGAAAAAGCTGTAGAGGAGTATAAGAAGGCTGTAAGCCTGAAAATCCATCACGAAGATGCACTTTTTCAATTGGCCATGATCACGGAGGAAGAAGGTTCCTTTGAGGAAATCCTTCAATTTTACCAACATTTTATTGATCAAGATCCCTACAATTCTGGGGCCTGGTATAATTTGGGTGTAGTGTATAACCGCATGGCAGAGTATGATAAAGCCATCCACGCCTATGATTACGCCCTACTTATCGACGATAGCTTTGCCTCTGCTTATTTTAATTTGGGTAATGCCCTGATGAACACCAAGCAGTATGAAAAGGCCCTGGAGGCTTATCAGAACACCATCCATTGTGAAGGAAGCAATGCGGAAAACTGCTGTTACCTGGCCGCGACCTACGAAAAGTTGGATCAGGTGGATATGGCCTTTAAATATTTCAAAAAGTCGGCAAAACTAGATCCCGAATATGATGATGCTTGGTTTGGCCTAGGAATGTGCATGCTTAAAAAGCAAAAATACTTTGAGGCCATCCATTATTTTAAGAAAGCCCTCAAGCTCACTTCGGAAAACGCCAATTATTGGGTAGGATTGGCAGATGCAGAATACCATCTTGGTAATCTTCAGGCCAGTTCAGAAGCGTATGAAGAAGCCATCAACCTGGAACCTGGGATCCTTGAAACCTATGTCAACCTCTCCCTGATCTACTTTGACCAGAATAGATTTGAAGAAGCGGAGGATGTGATAAAGGAAGGAATTGAGGAACTTCCCGAAGAACCGGAGCTATATTATCGCCTAGTGGTATATTTGATTAAAACAGGTAAATACAAGGAAGCCTTTTCATATTTAGAAAATGCATTAACTTTGGACTTTGAAAAACACGTGATTTTGTTTGATTTGATGCCTGAACTTGAACAACAAAAGGCTATTTATAAAATTATCAATCAGTACAAAAGCGATTTTACCAAATAATTTATCCAAATTATCTGTTTTAATAAAAGTATCATTGAATGAATTATGTGCTGAAAAGTATCCCTGACCGCACAGTAAAGCCCAGATCATCGGGTTTTACCATGGCCATGGATAAAGGTCTTAGCCTAAGGGAGGTGGAAGATTTTGTGCAGACCAGTGGGGAATATGTGGATATAGTGAAGCTAGGTTGGGCCACCTCATATGTCACCAAAAATCTAAAAGAAAAAATTGATATCTATCGATCTGCCGGTATTCCGGTTTATTTTGGTGGAACACTTTTCGAAGCCTTTATCATCCGAAATCAATTCGATGACTACAGGGCCCTTTTAGACACGTATGAACTAACTTTCGCCGAGGTATCCGATGGCTCCATAGTGCTGGACCACCGGCAAAAATGTGAGTACATCAGTGTTCTCAGCCAACAGGTAACTGTGCTATCCGAGGTTGGCTCTAAAGATGCTGCAAAAATCATCCCCCCGTATAAATGGATCGAACAAATGCAAAAAGAATTAGATGCTGGGGCTTGGAAAGTTATAGGGGAAGCCAGAGAAGGGGGCACAGTTGGTCTGTTCAGGGACTCCGGAGAAGTAAGACAGGGGCTTGTGGAAGAAATTCTCACCAAAATCCCTGAAGAAAAGATAATTTGGGAGGCCCCTCAAAAAGAACAACAGGTTTGGTTCATCAAATTGATCGGCACGAATGTGAACCTGGGGAATATTGCCCCAAACGAATTCATCCCATTGGAAACCTTAAGGCTGGGGTTAAGGGGAGACACTTTTGACTATTTTCTGGATCTGGAAAAGTAATTCCACGTCCAATTCACACTTACAACAATTCGGATATCCATGAATAGGCTTGTTGATTATATCCTTTTATATTTAAAAGGAATGGGAATGGGAGCTGCCGATATTGTTCCCGGTGTATCTGGTGGGTCTATTGCATTGGTGACCAAAATTTACGAAGACTTATTGGATAGTATTCGATCCTTTGACCTGGAAGCCTTACAACTGTTGCTTTCGTTGAGATTGAAAGCACTTTGGATCCATGTGAACGGGCACTTTCTGACCACCTTGGTGGCAGGAATAATTACCAGTATTTTCACCCTTTCAAGAGGCATCACTTTCTTGATGGAAAACCACCCTATCCCTTTGTGGGCTTTTTTTTGTGGGCTCATACTGATAAGTGCTATCATAATCCTTAGGGATATAAAGAAATGGAATCTGCTCGCAATCATCGCAATTCCCCTAGGTGCCTATTTAGCCTATCTTATCACCGAAATTCCTCCAATCAGTTCCCCCGAAGCATGGTGGTTTACCCTTATTTCAGGGTCCATTGCCATTTGCGCCATGATCCTGCCAGGAATTTCGGGCAGTTTTATTCTTCTCATACTGGGTCAATATGAAAACGTATTAGCGGCTGTGAATGAAAAAGATGTATTGGTTTTGGGGGTATTTGCCCTGGGCTGCATCATCGGGTTGTTAAGCTTTAGCAGGGTTATCTATTGGTTGCTCAAAAACTTTCATTCCATCACCATCGCCTTTTTGTCCGGTTTTATGCTGGGCAGTATCAACAAAATATGGCCATGGAAAAAAGTGCTTAGCTACCGTATGTCCAGCAAGGGTACTAGGGAGCCCTTCGTCACCGAAAACATTGGCCCTCATCACTTTTTGGCAGAAACTGGTCAGGAGCCTCAGTTTTTAATGGCAATTTTGGCTTTCTTTGTAGGGGTAATTATAGTGGTAGGCATAGAGAGAATCGCCTATAGCATGTCACACGAATAATTATGAGAAAATACGGACTTATAGGTTATCCACTTACACATTCCTTTTCTAAGAAATATTTCACTGAAAAGTTTGAACGCGAGGGTCTGGCGGATAGCCACTATGAGCTTTACGAATTGCCCTCCATTGAATCTTTTCCCGAACTCCTTGAAAAAGAACCCGGCCTTTTGGGCCTGAATGTAACCATTCCCTATAAGGTACAGGTGATTCCCTACCTTAAGAGTCTGGACCCAGCCTGTGAGGCCATAGGTGCCGTGAATTGCATTAAAATAACGCCAGGGGGGCTCACTGGTTTCAACACAGATTACATAGGTTTTAAAAACTCTTTAGAAAATTGGTTGCCGCACCTTGAGCTCAAAGCCTTGATATTAGGGACTGGTGGAGCTTCCAGGGCGGTGGTACAAGCCCTTCAAGACCTGTCGATACCCTACCTGCGGGTCTCCCGCAACGATTTAGACAAAATGGACGTAATTAGTTATGGTGACCTCTTGGATAAAAGAGAAATTCTTGAGGAATATACCCTAATTATCAATACCACGCCACTGGGTACTTTCCCCAATATTGAGTCTATGCCGGCTATACCTATAGAATATATCAATGACCAGCACAAAGTGTATGACTTGGTGTACAACCCCGAGCAGACTTTTTTGATGCGTTCTTTAGAAGCCCGGGGTGCTGTAGTGAAAAATGGTTTGGAAATGCTCCACTTACAGGCAGAGGCTGCCTGGGATATCTGGAACTGACAAACATTTACCACTCACTATTCAAATGACATGTATTGGAAAAAATCTTCGCACGAGCAGATCAAAGAAACCATTTTTGAGGCTTTAGCCGAAAACATGGATTATAGAGGCGACAGACCCATTCTTGGGATTCCCGGAACCTATCTGGACCCCACAGAATTCTACCCCGATGCACCATTTTTAAAGGATGCCCCGTTTATGTCGGCATTGGTAAGCAACCCCAATCATATAGGGGTACATACCCTCAGTGAGGAGTCAGTCCTTGAGGTGTTTAAAGGTACTCAAAAAATAGAAAGTGAACTCATTCAACTTGTCTCCGAACAGATTTTTAAAGGAGAAAAAGGAAAGCAGGATGGATATGTGGCTACAGGGGGCACAGAGGCAAATATCCAAGCCATCTGGATGTTCAGAAATCATTTCCGATCTGAATTCAAACTAAGGACGGAAGAAATAGCATTGGTATATTCCGAAGATTCCCATTATTCCATGCCCAAGGCTGCTAACCTCCTGGATCTAAGCAGCATTATCCTTAAGGTAGATTCGGCTAATCGGCAAATTCTCCCAGATGATCTTCTTGGGAAAATTGAAAAAGCTAAATCCCAAGGATATAAGGCCTTCATTATAGTAGCTAACCTCTCTACTACCATGTTTGGCTCTGTGGACGACCTAAATTTCCTGGGGGATTTCTTTACTAAAAACGGTCACCCCTTCCGAATCCATGTAGACGCAGCTTATGGTGGTTTCATTTACCCATTCACTAATCCCAATAGTGTTTATACATTCAACAACCCCTATGTGTCTTCAATTGCTGCTGATGGGCACAAAATGCTGCAGACACCTTATGGAACCGGCCTCTTTCTCTGTAGAAAAGGCTTGATCTCTTACGTAAAAACCAAGGAGGCAAGTTACATCCCCGGGAAAGACTATACCCTAAGCGGAAGCAGGTCTGGCGCCAATGCCATTTCAATTTGGATGATCCTAAATATCCACGGTTCTGAGGGGTGGAAATACAAAATGGAAACCTTGTGTGATAGGACAGAGAGGATATGTAAACACCTCTCCCAAATAGGTATTTCCTACTATAGAAACCCCTACCTTAATATCATTGCCATCAAATCCAGCCAAATCAGCCCAAACCTAGCCAATAAATACTATTTAGTGGCAGATACCTATGAGAGGCACCCTAATTGGTATAAAATCGTGGTAATGCCCCACGTGAAGCCAGGCACCATCGATCAGTTTCTGTCTGATTTGGAGATGGAAAACAAAAGTACCCACAATTAAGTTTTTTAGTACAAAGCCCAACAGCCCCCGCGTCAAGGGATATATTAGGCTTATGAAAACCAATGGGATAAGTACGTTTAAAAATTTACCTGATAATCAATCAGCTAATCTCTATTGAAGAAAATATAGGCGTATCGGTTTCAAAATAGTAGAATTTACCTCTTTTTTTACTTACCTTATCCCTACGTATACTAACTGTTTTTCTTCTATGCCAAGAGCCAAATCAACAAAAGATAGTAAAATTTTTGTGCTAGATACCTCCGTAATTCTTTACGCCCATAATTCAATCATGAATTTTGCGGAGCACGATGTGGTGATTCCTATTACAGTGTTAGAGGAATTGGATCAGTTCAAAAAAGGTAACGATACCAAGAATTTTGAAGCCAGGGAGTTTATCAGGTTGCTGGACACACTTTCCAAAGATCGCATGATCCAAAACTGGACCCCGCTGAATGGAAAAGGAAAAGGTAATTTTAAGGTTTTGATGAACCCACAAAATAGCCTGAATGCCAATGATATATTTGGGGAAGAAAAGAACGACCACAAAATACTGAATGCCGCATTAAGTTTAAAACAGTCTGAAAACGGCAGAAAGGTGATTTTGGTAAGCAAGGACATCAACCTCAGGCTAAAAGCCAAATCTTTGGATATTTTCGCTGAAGACTATGAAACGGGAAAGATCAAGAACATTTCCGAATTAGAAAACACTGGTAAAAAGGTGCTTGAGGACATCGATGGGGACATTATCAACAAACTTTATGAGCAACAACAAGTGGATGCCAAATTGGTCTTAGGCCGAAAGAAAAAAGATCCAAACACTTTTTTTATACTCAAAAACATAAATAAATCAGTGCTGGCCTATTATGACGCCGAGGAAAATGTGCTTGCCAAAATAGAAAAGCGCAGTGCTTACAATATCAAACCTAAAAATGCCGAGCAGACCTTTGCGCTACATGCCATAATGAACCCAAAAATCAAACTGGTTTCCATTCAGGGCGTGGCCGGAACTGGAAAAACCCTACTGGCCTTGGCAGGTGCATTGGAGCAAAGAAGGGACTTTAAGCAAATTTTTCTGGCCCGCCCCATTGTGCCCTTAAGCAACAAAGACATAGGCTACCTACCGGGAGATATCAAATCCAAGCTTAACCCCTACATGGAACCCCTCTGGGACAACCTTAAGTTTATCCAAAACCAGTACAAGGAAAGTGACAAAGAATACCAAAAAATCATTGAAATGATTAATCAGGAAAAGCTGGTAATTCAACCACTTGCCTACATCCGTGGCAGATCCCTATCAAATATCTTTTTTATTGTGGACGAAGCTCAAAACCTAACCCCGCACGAGATAAAAACCATCATCAGCAGGGCAGGGGAAAATACCAAGATTATCTTCACAGGGGATGTCTATCAAATTGACACACCATACTTAGACAGCCAAAGTAACGGCCTTTCTTACCTCATAGACCGGGCTCAAAACCATCCCCTTTATGCCCACATTAAGTTAGAAAAAGGGGAAAGATCCGAACTGGCAAACTTGGCAAACGAACTACTTTAATAAAAAGACCACTGCCTAACTTTCAGTGATGGTGTTCAACTTAGCTAAGAAGCTGTTGTAGTACTGCCTTCCCACAGGCACTACATCCCCAGTTTTAAGATTGATTTCCTTTGTGTTGAAATTATCAATTTGAGCCAACTGGACAATAAAAGATTTCTGCACCCTTAGGAATAACTGGGAGGGTAGCTTATCCTCCATATCTTTCATGGATTTTCTGATAGTAAAATTGCGGTTCTTGGTGAAGATAGTTACCATATTGCCATTTGCCTCTACGTAGTAGATATCTTTGTAATCCACCCTTTCAAAGGCATTATCCGCTTTTATGTACACAGCATCAGTCACCAGATAAGGACTGGAATCTCCACCGGCCATTCCTCCCTCCATCAGCAATGGTCGGGTCCTTTGGTTGTAAAGGACAATCTCCACCATGGCATGAATATCATTGCTGTTAAAGGGCTTTACAATAAACCCGGCCGGATGGGTTCTTTTTGCCCTCTCTATGATGGCTGGATCACTGTAAGATGTAACATATACAATGGGCGCATCCACCATTTGCTGAATGATCTCACCCAACTCTATGCCATCTTTGTCCCCTTTAAGCTTGATGTCCATGAAGACCATATCAGGCCTGTATTTCTTCACCACCTTGATAGCCTGATTAGCGGAATTGGCGATGTCTATGTTTACATAGCCCAAAAGTTGAAGGATCTCCTCAATATTCTCGGAGATATTTACATCATCCTCCACTATCAAAATACGTTCTTCTTTCATGTTGGTCTTTACTTTGGTTAAAAATTTACTTGCCTCAATTTCCTAATTTATCAATAACTTTCCCTGGTGCTAGGGACACCTTTTAATTTTAAAGGGCAATAAAAAAGGAAACATTTTATTAAATATACAACACTTGGTATCAATATGTAAATTAAGTGTACAAAAAATATACCGAGAACACTTTAGAGGCTCATGAGATCTTTAAAGCGTGCAGCTTGCCTTCTGCTCACTTCAATCCTATCCCCCCCTTTTAAGGTGACCACAAGGCCCCCATTAAACCAGGGCTCAATGGACTCTACCCAACTCAGGTTTATGATGTGTTTCCTGCTGGCCCTGAAAAATGATTTCTCATCTAATCTTTCATCTAAGGCATTCAGGGACTTGTGAATCATCGGTTTGTTGTTGTCAAAATAAACCTTGATATAGTTGCCATCAGATTCGAAAAGCCTTACGCTGGCCAGTTTCACAAACCAACACCTATCCCCATCCTTAACAAACACTTGGTCGTTTAAGGTAAGTTTGTCCGGACTGCTTTCCACCTCCTCCTTCTCGTTTTTCATCTCCTCAAGCTTTTTCTCAAGCTTTTTCAAGGTTTCGGCCAACCTTTCCGGCTCTATGGGCTTGAGCAAATAATCTAAGGCATTCACCTGAAAAGCCTGTATGGCGAATTCGTCATAAGCGGTGATGAATACCACCAGAGGAACATGATCTAATTCTTCCAGCAAGTCAAAACCCGTCTTTTCCGGCATTTGAATGTCCAAAAATATCACATCCGGCTGCTGTTGTTCAATTTTTTCCTTGGCATCGTCTACATTGAGTGCCTCTCCTATCACTTCTACATTATCGTGATTGGAAAGAAGGCTCATTAATTCCTTCCTAGCTAACCTTTCGTCATCTACAATAAGTGCTCGCATTTTACTATTATTTTTATTCTAAGTTACTACTTTGTTTTGGTATTTTTATTTCCGTCACCACAAATTCCTCGCCATGGTTAAATATTTTGAAGGAGGCCCGGTCATTGTAAATCAATTTCAATCTTTCAATGGTATTGGATATTCCATGCCCACCTACCTTACTGGAATTTTCCTTTTTCTCCCTCAGCTGACCGGAGTTTTTCACCCAAATGTACAAATCCTCCAAAATCCCGATGTTACACTTGATCAGAATTATCCCCCCTTTCATCAAATTACTAATCCCATGCTTGATGGCGTTTTCCACGATAGTCTGAAGCATCATGGGAGGAATTCGGTACTGATAGGCCGCGTCCTCAATCTCATAGACAACTTTCAGCCGCTCCTCGAAACGAATCGTTTCCAGCTCCAGGTAATCTTTCACCGTATTGAGCTCCTCGCCAAAAGGAATGGTCTTATGTTTATCCACTATAAGCGCATAGCGTAATATATTGGACAATTGGGTGATGGCGGATTTGGCCTTTCTGGGATCCTCATCCACCAATGCCCTTACACTATTCAGGGCATTGAAAATGAAATGGGGGTTGAGTTGATTCCGAAGCTGTATTAATTTAATTTCATTGATTTTAGCCTGGTATTTCAAGGTAGAGTTGTAGTTGCTCAAAAAATAATACAAGAAATAAATCATGGACCATAGGGTATAAAAGATATAGTTCCCAATCACATTTGCCAAAAGTACTCCTATCGCCAGTTCTTCCGATGCATCGAATATGTCAAAAATGATCTTTATCAGCATCTGTACTCCTGTATTGATGACACTCAGCACACTGATAGCAATAAATATATGTATGAGCAATTTCTCAATGGGAAAGTCAAACCATCCCTTGCTCTTGATGATGAACCTCAACACATGGGTGGATAAAAAATAAAATGTAGCCAAAGACAGGTATGCGCCAATCAGAATAGGGGTAACACCTCTGGTTAGGGAGGCGAAAAAAAGGCTGACCAATGCGTAAGCCAGCCACCCCGTAATTTGAAGGAACCAATACAGTTTATTTTTGTCCATAAATTGATGATAAATGTAAAAATTTGTCTGGATAAAAATAAACTAAAAAGCCGCATTCCCTAAATACTGGGATAAACGGTTTATATCTCGGTTTTAAATGGCTGAATACATCTAAGCGTTTAATTAAAAACGGCAGACTTATTAAGAGGAATCTTATCCAATATTCTATGGATCAGATCCCTGGTGTTTACATTATCTGCCTCTGCCTCATAATTGAGCAATATCCTATGATTAAGTACATCTAATGCCACTTCCTTGATGTCTTCTGGGAGCACGTATTCTCTTCCTTCCATATACGCCACTGCCTTTGCGGCCAAGTTTAGGTTAATACTGGCCCTGGGAGAAGCGCCAAACTGAATGTAAGAGGCTTCCTCCTTCATTCCGTAGTTTTGAGGAAAGCGGGTAGAAAACACCAATTCAATGATGTAGCGCTCAAGGGGTTCTGCAATTTTCACATTGTTGATACCCTTTCTGATATCAAATATTTCCTCCTTGCTTAAAATAGCATTTACCTCAGAGGCAAAAAAGGCATTGGTCATTCTTCTCATCACCTCCATTTCTTCATTCTTCGAGGGATAGTCGATATTCACTTTCATCATAAACCTGTCCACCTGTGCCTCTGGCAGAGGGTAAGTACCTTCCTGATCCACGGGGTTTTGGGTGGCCAAAACCAAAAAGGGTTTGTCCAGGGGAAAGGTGGTCTCACCAATGGTAACCTGCTTTTCCTGCATGGCCTCCAAAAGTGCCGATTGCACCTTAGCCGGGGATCTGTTCACCTCATCGGCAAGTATTATGTTAGAGAAGATGGGCCCCTTCTTCACCTCGAAATTGGCATTGAGCTGATTGTATATCATGGTACCTATCAAATCGGAAGGCAGCAAATCCGGTGTAAACTGTATCCTTTTAAAGTCCAAATGCAGCACCTTGGCAAGAGTATTTACCGTAAGGGTCTTGGCAAGCCCCGGCACACCCTCCAATAATATATGGCCATTCGTGAATAAACCGACCAATAACCTGTTGATCATCCTGTCTTGGCCTACCACCACCTTTTTAACTTCCTGTATTACTTCCTGAATTTTATCTTGGTACATTTCCTGCTATTTTTCTCCTTTAATCGCTATTATCCTTCCTAACGAAACTTTTCAAACCATATTGGTAGGTGTTCAGCTTCATTGCCCTAAATTAGGACAATTCCCTATTATTTCACAATTTATCTGCCCTGTCCGGGTTTCTTTCGGACATAGGGTCCACCGGTTCCGACTTTTAACTGCAAGGCCCTGTAGATTTCCTCCTGAGAAAATTGCCGAACTTCTCCCACCTCAAAACCTCGTATGCATAAGTCCTCAATGGACCACCGAACCAGCCTTAAGGTGGGAAAACCCACCGCCGCAGTCATTTTCCTAACTTGCCTGTTTTTACCCTCAAAGAGGCTTAGGCGTATCCAGGTATCGGGCACATTTTTTCTATACCTTATTGGAGGATTTCTGGGTGGCAATTCAGGTTCATGGCCCATCTTGCTTGCCCTCGCTTTCTTCGTTAAGTAGGTAGCACTGCCCACCTTTATTTTAACCCCATTTTCTAGAGCTTTCAGCCCCTCATCGCCCATCTTCCCCTCTACCTGGGCCAAATAAGTCCTCCTATGGGCAAACTTGGGCTCTAGCAAACGGTGATTAAGTGATTTATCGTTGGTGAGCAATAAAAGGCCCTCACTGTCCTTGTCCAAGCGACCTACAGGGTATACATCTCCCGGAAAATCATACAGGGACTTCAAGGACTCCGACTCCTCTCCGCTAAACTGTGAAACTATACCATAGGGCTTGTATAGAAGAAAATAATCGGGCATTTTATTGCCTTAAGAGGTTAAACAACTCATCCAGGTTTGGGGTAAGAATAATCTCGGTTCTTCTGTTTCTTGCCCTACCTTCACTGGTCTCATTGCTGTCTTTTGGATCATAATAGCTCCTACCTGCCGCAGTTACCCGTTCCGGCTCCACCTCATAATTTTCAGTAAGTATGCGTACAATAGCCGTTGCCCTTGCGGTGCTGAGTGCCCAATTGTCCTCAAACCTGCCTCTAATAGGGACGTTGTCGGTATGACCTTCCACCAAAATGGATATCTCCTCGTTGTTATTCAACACCTCAGCTAGTTTTCCCAGAGCCTCCCTTCCATCACGATTAACGGTGGCGCTACCAGATGGGAAGAGTAATTTGTCCTGTAAAGAAACATATAATTTCCCGCCTTGCTCATACACCTGTAATTCATCAGACCGGTATTGGATCAAGGCCCGGTCCACGGTTTCTTTCAGCCTACCCATCACCGCTTTTTGTTCATCCAGAAGTGCCTGCAGGTTATCCAATTTTTCTTGTTGCTCCAAAAGCCTTCTTTCTTTTTCAGTCAATTCCTGCTGCACGTTTGAGGAAGTGGACTGTGCCTTGGCCAAACGGTCGTTTAGGTTTTCATTGAGTGCCTTTTCCCGCTCAAGTTCGGTTTTGGTCCTGTTAAGCTGCCTTTCTGTACTGGCCAACTCTTCCTTGGTGCTGGCCAGTTCGTCCTCCATATCACTTAGGTTTCGGGTAAGGTTGCTTATACGTATATTGGCCTCCATAAACCTTTTCTTGGATACACAGGAAAAAGATAAGCTCAGGCAAAGGATAAATAATAGGGGTAGAGCACGCTTCATGACTATTTGGTTCAAATGTTTTTAAAATTAAGATAAAAATCATACCAAATAAGGGGCCAACATAAAATTTATGTTGCCTTACCCTACTTTCTCAGTTATTAAATTGAATAGAGAACCCATAAAGTCCAATAACAAAAGCTTTGCTTGAATAAGTATAAAAATAAAACCCTTTTTTGCTTTGCTTCTTTATTAAAAACTGCGAATGTGGATCAGGAAATCCTGCTCCAATTCAACGCCCCTTTCTTCTGCCGCTTGATTTGTGCCTTTATACAAGCATGATGTGGGTGGACAAGTTCCGGATCTGCATGAAGCAAATCCACCGCGGCCTGTCGGGCCTGTGACAGTATGGGGGCGTCCTTGCTGAGGTCAGCAATGGTAAGGTCAGTGAGACCGGATTGCTGTGTTCCCGCCAGATCACCAGGCCCCCTCAACTTGAGATCCACATCAGCGATTTCAAAACCATTATTAGTACGCACCATGGTTTCTAACCGTACCCTGCTGTCTTTGGATAATTCATATTTGGACATGAGGATACAATAGGATTGACTGGCACCCCTACCTACTCTACCACGAAGCTGGTGCAATTGAGAAAGGCCAAAACGCTCAGCGTTTTCTATTACCATCACCGAGGCATTGGGAACGTTCACGCCTACTTCTATCACCGTAGTTGCCACCAATATTTTTGTTTCTCCTTTTACAAACCTCGCCATTTCATATTCCTTGTCTGCCGACTTCATATTTCCGTGTAAAATCCCAATGGGAAATTCGGGAAAAGCCCTGCAAATGCTTTCATACCCATCCATCAGGTTTTTTAAATCGGACTTTTCTGACTCCTCTATTAGGGGATACACCAGATACACCTGCCTGCCCTTTTCTATCTCCTTTCGAATAAACCCAAAAACCTTTAACCTATCCTTATCGTATCGGTGTACGGTTTGGATAGCCTTCCTACCGCTAGGGAGCTCATCGATTACAGAGATATCCAAATCTCCGTATAGTGTCATCGCCAAGGTCCTAGGGATGGGAGTGGCTGTCATCACCAGGACATGTGGATAATGTTGTTTGTTTTTGGCCCATAGCTTTGCCCTTTGAGCCACCCCAAACCTGTGCTGTTCATCGATGATTGCCAGGCCCAAATTTTGAAAGGCCACCACATCCTCCAGCAAGGCATGGGTTCCTATCAATATCTTCAAGTGACCGGAAATCAAGGCTTGGTGTATTTTTTCCCTGAGGGATTTCTTGGTGCTTCCTGTAAGCAGGCTAATCGTGAGCCCCATCTTTTTGGCATAAGGGAGCAGCCCCTCATAATGTTGGGTAGCTAATATTTCTGTTGGTGCCATTAGGCAGGTTTGGGTTCCTGAGCCTATCGCCACCAGCAGGCTTATAAAAGCCACAATGGTTTTTCCAGAACCCACATCTCCTTGTATCAGTCTGTTCATCTGCTTACCTGATTTAAGGTCAGCATATATCTCTTTCATCACCCTTTTTTGAGCATTGGTTAGGTCA
The DNA here is from genome assembly GCA_003565295.1 of Cyclobacteriaceae bacterium. Taxonomy (GTDB): domain Bacteria; phylum Bacteroidota; class Bacteroidia; order Cytophagales; family Cyclobacteriaceae; genus Pleomorphovibrio. The sequence continues at coordinate 15,257 of PXCO01000073.1, read as the reverse complement.
AAGGGGAGGTGGGAATTGTAAAAAGTGGTGAGCAACTGGGTGTCGTTCAGCACCTGTCCGGCAAATTTCTCCGTCCTGGAAAGCTTGAGCCGAAGCAACCTCAGTTGTAGAAAAAAAAATTCCTCGAACTTAAGCCGGTAAGCAGCTTTATTCATGCTCACTTCATTTACAGGAAAATGAATCTGCTGAATGGCGGCCTGCTTATCCATCAGCCCAAACTGGGTCCTAATATGAAGCGGAAGGGTCTCCTGTATATGCGCATGAACCTGACGTATTAGCTGCGCCATCACCTTTGAAATTCCCTTGCTATCAAGAAATCTGGCCCGCAACTTCTCAGTGGTGGGGTAAATGGGCTGCAGGGTATTTTGGCCTTTATCCCTCTGCGTGAGGGGTTCTAACTCAGGATGCGCCATACTGTATTTTCTGCCAAATAATGCCGGCTTTCCAAACGCGACATAGACAGAACCCGGCAACAGCTTCTTACTCACCCACTGAATACCTTTAAACCAAGTGAGCTCCATAACACCGGTCTCATCTGCAAATTGGGCCACCAAGCGCTTTTTCCTCCCCATTCCCTGGGTTTCCACTTTGCCCATTCTGCCGATCACCTGCACATGGGGTAAATTGGGATTCAATTGGTTGATTTTATAAAAAGAACTGCGATCCTCATACCGAAAAGGAAAGTGGGATATAAGGTCTCCATAGGTGAAAATTTGCAACTCTTTATTCAAGAGTTCCGCCTTTTGGGGGCCTACCCCCTTTAAAAATGCCACGTCTGTTTCAAAAACTCCGGTCAATGCAGCAAATGGTTAATGGTTACGGGTTTTAATCGTTAGTTAGGCTTACGATATCCATTCAGCGATGAATTCCTTAATTCTAGTCCTATTGCCAATCAGGGCCTTTAGTAACATTTGCTGGTTTCTAGACCTGTGAAAGTTTTGATCCTGGTAATGAATTTGGTAATAAATGTTTCCATTGAGGTAATCTGTGAGAAACCTCAATCCCATGATAAGGGTCATCATTTCTCCCCCGAAACTTAGGGATGCCAGTTCTTCCTTTTCCAGATATTCCTTCAAAGGGGCATAATACCCATCCACCAAGGCCTTGTATTTTGGCAAATCCACATCAATTTTATCCCATTCGATACACCCCTCGTCTTCGGTGCATGCCACTGTCCTTACCAGGTCCCCAAAATCATAGAACACATATCCTCCCATTATGGTATCCAGGTCTATCACCGCATTGACCGCATTCATTCCCTTGTTGAAGATCAGGTTATTGATTTTAGTATCATTATGAGTTACCCTGATGGGCAATTTCTCTACATATGCTTGAAACTCCCTTAGCAGCACTCTTTGTTCCTGGTAAAAATTGATCAGGTCATGGAGCTCACTATTCATTTTCAATTTGGTGGTTTCCAGTGATTCCTCAAACTGTTCAAACCTAAGTGCCAAATCATGAAAACCGGGTATGGTCTCTTGCATTTGACTTGCATCCACTTCCAAATGAGCCTTTACAAATTGGGCAAAGGCTGAAGCAGCCAACTTACAGGGGTGTTCTTCTTGCAGGGCATCCCTTGTTTGGCCGTCCACAAATTGAAATATCCTGTATAATCGCCCTTCCCAGGAGGTAAACAGCTCCCCGTCCTTATTGGGAATGGGTAAAGGGAGCATATAAGGCAACTGATCGGTCCCCCCATGGCTGGATATGATGCGCAGATTATTGGCAATGCGTTCTGGAAATCTAAAAACAGCATCATTAAACTCTTGTAATATATAATCTTGCTCATCAGTCTGGAGCAAAAAAGTTTGATGAATATGGCCGGAACCAAATTTCCGGAAATCACGTACGGATCCCAATTCATAACTTTCCAATGCAATTTGCCAACTGTCTACTCCTTTCAATCGAACTATTTTTAGGGTACCACATGGTTAAGATAGCAAAATTAAAAGAGATATGCTTAAATGTATCTTAAAGGGATTATATTTACCCTGGCTCCTAAAAAAAAACTGCCTTGCACCTTATCGAAAAGAATAAAACCAAAAAATTTGTGGAAGAAGATGTGGTTTAGATAAAATTTCATTTATTTGAAAAAAATACGAAAGCGGCAGTAAATAGAATACCATCTCTGAAAAAAAGCTATAAATCCAAGCATTATGAACGTAACGGCGATAGACTGGGCCATTATTATTGCATTTTTTGTGATATCCATGCTTATAGGTATCATTACCTCCCGGACAGCGGGAAAAAGTGCCAAGGAGTTTTTTCTCTCCGGGCGAAACATGCCTTGGTGGTTATTGGGTGTATCCATGGTAGCCACCACCTTTTCGGCTGATACCCCAAACCTGGTAACGGATATTGTGCGGAAAGACGGTGTCTCCGGAAACTGGGTCTGGTGGGCCTTCCTGCTCACGGGGATGTTGACGGTATTTGTCTATGCCAAGCTTTGGAGGAGGTCAGAAGCTACCACGGATCTGGAATTTTATGAAATCAGATATGGAGGAAAGCCAGCAGCATTTTTACGTGCCTTTCGAGCCCTATATTTGGGGGTTTTCTTCAATGTGGTGATCATGGCCACCGTTATATTGGCGGCCATTAAAATATTTGGCGTGATGTTGGGCCTCACCCCATTTCAAACATTACTGGTAGTCTCTGTAGTTACGGTAATTTACAGTTCCCTTGGCGGCTTAAAGGGAGTTTTGCTCACTGACTTTTTTCAGTTTTTCATAGCCATGGCGGGGGCGTTTGGGGCCGCCTATTATATCATTAGCCTACCCGAAATCCAAACGTTGGACAACCTGCTTGCCCACCCGAATGTAAGGGACAAATTAAACATTATCCCTGACTTTAACGATTGGAATTTAATGGTGCCCTTATTCATAATGCCTCTGGCTATCCAATGGTGGGCCACTTGGTATCCCGGTGCGGAACCAGGAGGGGGTGGTTATATCGCCCAACGTATGCTCTCTGCCAAAGACGAGAAAAATGCCATCGGTGCAACACTGTTCTTTAATATTGCCCATTATGCACTTAGACCATGGCCCTGGATCATCATTGCCTTGAGTTCATTGGTCATATTCCCTCAGATAAGTGATATGCAGGAAGCTTTTCCACATATACCTGCTGATAAACTAGGTAATGATCTTGCCTACTCAGCTATGTTGACCTATCTTCCTACGGGGCTGTTAGGCATAGTACTTGCCTCATTGATAGCTGCCGTAATGTCTACACTTTCCACACACCTGAACTGGGGTTCTTCTTATGTGGTCAATGACTTTTATATGCGGTTTATTAAACCCGAAGCCTCCGAAAAAGAACTGGTTTTGGTAGGAAGACTTTCCACGGTAGGACTTATGATTCTTGCCGCCTTGCTTGCACTTGCACTGTCCAATGCCTTGGAGGCATTTAACATATTGTTGCAAATTGGTGCCGGTACCGGACTGATTTTTATTCTCAGGTGGTTTTGGTGGAGAATCAACAGCTATACTGAAATCTCCGCTATGATCATTTCCTTTATTGTGGCCGTTTATTTTGAGTATATTCATGAGAAAACAGGTTTTTTGCCTATCCCTGAAGGAATGGGGTACTTGAAATTGTTATTCGGTGTAGGTATTACTACATTCACTTGGATTTTAGTAACTTTGCTTACCAGGCCCGAAAGGGATGAGGTACTGCTTTCATTTTATAGAAAGGTAAGGCCAGCGGCATGGGGATGGAGACCTTTATTAAATAAGTATCCTGAAGAAAGGCGGGAGGAGGGTCAACTGCCTATGGAAATTGGTTTGATGCTGATTGCTTCCATTATGGTATATGCAGCACTGTTTGCGACTGGCTTCTGGATATACTCAAAACCCATTCCTGCGATTATCGCAAGTGTAATCGCCGTAGGCGGTGCAGTGATTATCATCAAGAGCTGGAAAAAAATGAAGTAACTGATGCAAGAATTATGGTAAACATTCCAGAAACAACTGATATTCTGAAAAACAATAACCTGAGGGTGACAGGGTGCAGGAGGGATGTGCTTGCTACTTTCATTGACCGCAAAGTTGCCCTTTCCCACTCTGACCTGGAAGAGGCCCTTAAAGAGAGCTTTGACCGAGTTACAATATATAGGACCTTAAAAACTTTCTTGGATTCAGATCTTATCCACAAGGTACTCGATGATAGTGGGGCTACCAAATATGCCCTGTGCACACATGACAAAAATGAACCTCATCATGAGCATGAGCACGTGCATTTCAAATGCGAAAGGTGCGGAAAAACAAATTGCATAGATGAAGTAAGCCTTCCAAAGATTTCCTTGCCTGAGGGTTACGTAAGTAAGGAAATGAGTTTGTTGGTTTTTGGTATTTGCAAGGAGTGCAATTAAAATTCCACAGGAGTGGACCTTTTATCCTTTACCTTGTCGTCGGAAGGCCAGATGATACCGGGTGGTAGGTCGATTTTTGGCGGAGTCATGTCTTCCACTCCTCCGTCTCCATCATCATCATTGTTGTTGCGGTTTCTATTGATTCTTGCTTTTGTCAGAGTAGCAACAAAATAGATGAGCACCACGTAGGCAATTCCGCATAAAACTAGATCAATTACCAGGCTACTCATAGACAGTCACTTTTAATCTTTTCAAATTACGACATAATTATCAATATGTCAATAATTTAACCTTGCTTGTTTGAACATTGTTGTAAAAAATCGAAAATTACTTTCCTATGGGGAAATAAACTTGCTATATCGGACATATCATAGGATATTTGCGCTTTTAAAAATTCAATTGAAAGACGATGATCGTTAAAACGAAAAAATATCAATTGCCAACTGGTACCTACATCAAGCTGGGTTTAAAAACTATACTTAAGGAACAATGGTGGGTAGCACTTATTGCCCTTGCCATTGCTGCCGGCTATTTCTGGATTCCGTCTTGGTGGTGGATCAGTATGGCGCTGCTGGCATACCTACTTTATTGGCTTTTTTGGTTGATCCAGTTTGCTGGGGTGACCCAAATGGAGCAAAACAAAATCATGTTCGAAAAGATGTCTTATGAAATAGATAGTAGACAAATCATGATGAAAATCAATCCCCGACAAGGGATGCCGATCAAATGGGACATGATCAAAAAGGCACAACAGAAAAAAGATGGGTTCTTGTTTGTGATGTCTAAAGCACAGTTCATTTATTTGCCTTATAAACTTTTCAATTCAGAAAATGAAATCAAGTTCATAGAAACTATCCTTAAAAGAAAGGGGTACCAATAAAAAAAAGGAGCAGAATAGCTCCTTTTTTTACATAAATGCATCTGCTTTCCTATAGGCTTCAATCAATTTTGCCTCTCCTTCTTTACCCGGGTGGGCGTTTCCATGCTCCATTCCCATGATTCCCCGGTAACCCTTTTCATGAATGTGCTTAAACACATTGAGGTAATTGATCTCGCCAGTCCCGGGTTCCTTTCTCCCCGGGTTATCACCAATTTGGAAGTAGGCGATCTCATCCCAACAATGGTCTATATTCACAATTAAATGACCTTCATTTTTCTGCATATGGTACACATCGTACAGTACTTTGCAGGAGGGGCTATCCACGGCCCTACATATCATGTAGGTCTGTGTGGATGTCCTAAGGAAAAGGTTAGGCGTGTCACTCAATGGTTCGAGCACCATGACCAATCCATGGGGTTCCAGGATCTCACAACCCCTTCGTAAGGTCTCAATGACATTGGCTGTTTGTATGTCCATAGGCAAACTACGGTCAAAATCCCCTGGAACCACTGTGGTCCATTTGGCGTTCACCCTTTTTGCAGTTTCCACAGCCCTTCTGCAGCCATCCAAAAAGACTTCTGTATTTTCCTTTTTGCCCGAAGCAAAGGTATTGGCAGCATTTCCTCCTTTATCCAGCACAAACACTCCCATGTCCATGCCCAGCTTGGAAAGATGATTGCCTATTTTTTCCTGTACCTCCTTTGGCCTGCCCATCATGCCATTGTCCTCCAGGCTTCGGAAACCTTTTTCATGCATGAAATCCAACTGATCTATTAAATCATCCCCGGCATGACCTTTGAACATGCCAAAATGAGGAGCATAATTCATGTTAAAGGTACTGTCGGCTTCAGGCCTTTCCAAACCATACGCCTTCACGGAAGACACACTTGCAAGTCCTGCAGCTGTTCCCAATGAGACGTTCTTAATAAAATTTCTTCTTTTCATCTGTTTATAATTTGTTTTTCAGCGGTCAGATGGAATCTCGCTTTGATAATCATCCCTCTGTGTGAGGTTCTCCTCATGCTCGATTTCATGTGTTTATAATTTCTTTTCAGCGGTCATTACCTGTCCCGAACTTGTTTCGGGAACTTGTCCCGCACTGTAAGTCGGGATAGCCTGCCCCTGCCTGCCCCTGCCTGCCCCGAACTCGTTTCGGGGAACTTGATTCGGGGAACTCGATTCGGGGAAATCTAACGTAGTGAAAATCAAACCTCTGTTTGACACATTTGTCATACAGAGGTTTCAAATAAAAAATCCCATGGTTTATTTATACAACTTTGCTTTGCCCCGGCACTGCGTATGCATAAAAACCTTCATCATTAGGCATAGCCTTAGGTTTAGCATCCCAAGCCAACCTGTCGGGTCTGAGGTCTATTCCTGAATTGATGGCCTCATCCCAGGTCACCACCTTACCGGAATAGGTTGCAAACCTACCCAAAATGCTGGTCATGGTACTTTTGGCGGCATTCTCAGCATCTGCAAATTTATATTCTCCCTTCACTATGGCATCAAACAAAAGATCATGTTCCTTCTGATAAGGGTTGATATTGTTTTTCCCATCATGATCGTAAAGACTATTTCCCTTATAATCAGACAACCTGCCCACATGACCTGCATTCATGTAAGCCCTTCCTTTGGTGCCCTGGAAGCTTTCGTCCACACGATTTGCTGCTCCTGGAAAATGCCTGCACTCACTATGGATTACCGTGCCATCCTCATAGGTGAACAAGACCACATGATGATCAAATATTTCCCCATGATCCTTGCCCCTTCTTACGGTACGGCCGCCTGTGCCTTCGGCCTTTACAGGATAAGCATTTTTCACCCAGTTGGCCACGTCCAGGTTATGCACATGCTGTTCCACGATATGATCGCCACATAGCCAATTAAAATAATACCAGTTTCTCATCTGATACTCCATCTCGGTTTGATCGGGTTGTCTTTCTCTTACCCATACCCCTCCGTCATTCCAGAAAACCTGACCACCAATGATATCTCCAATCTGTCCATTATGGATTTTGTCAATGGTTTTTACGTAGCTGTCCTGATAATGCCTTTGAAGGCCTGCTACCACATTCAATTTCTTTTCCTTGGCCTTTTCTGCGGCAGCCAATACTCTTCTGATTCCTACTGCATCGGTAGCCACAGGTTTTTCCATGAAAATCTGTTTACCCTGGTCTACCGCTTCCTCAAAATGATCTGGCCTAAAACCAGGAGGTGCCGCCAAAATTACCACGTCCGCTTCCTTAATGGCTGCTTTATATCCCTCAAAGCCTACAAAACGCTTTTCCTTTGGGACTTTTACTTTTTCTTCCCCATATTTTTTTAATATCCTGTCATAGCTTTGTTCCACCCTGTCTTCAAAGGCATCTGCCATTGCTACTAATTGGATGTTTTTTTCAGTATCAAAGGCCTGAAATACTGCACCGGTTCCTCTACCCCCACAGCCTATTACAGCAATTTTAATCGTGTCATCACCCGCTGCATATGCACCAGGTAAGGTGAAAGGGCTACTCAAAAGAGCCCCGCCAGTCATGATGGCGGAAGTCTTAATGAAATCCCTCCTTGGATTGATTTTTTTGGTTTCCATAGTTAAATTAGTTTATAGTTAATAATCTTCCATTGGTACCTTTCCAAAGTAGGCCTCTATCTCCTCCTCACTGGGTGGGTTTACCGGCCGTACTACCCGCATCCCCACAAAGGGCGCTTCGGGAAACCACCATTGACTTTTAGGTATCTGTGGATCTATTCTTTTCCATTCAGGGTCACTGGCCACCCTGTTTGCAGGTCTCAAATCCTCAGCGGGGCTTTCATAATTGCCCCCCTTCAATACTTTAGGATAAAGTTCATCGTCTGTCACCCATGGGTTTTCAACCACTGCCGCACTTCGCTCTTTATAGGCCTCAGGTTGGTAATGATCAGCAGTCCACTCCTGAACATTACCCAAAATATCATAAAGCCCCCAGGGATTGGGCTCCTTTTGGCCCACTTTTTGGGTTTCACCATTACTGTTCTCTGCATACCATGCATACTTATCCAGTTCCTGGACATCATCACCAAAGAAATATGTCATGGATGATCCTGCCCTACTGGCATATTCCCACTCTGCCTCGGAGGGTAGCCTATAGAATATACCTGTTTTCAGGTACAGCCACCTGCAAAATTGAATCGCTCCATACTGAGTCATTGCAATGGCAGGTTTGCTCTCCTTGCCCATGCCAAATGTCATATCCAGATAAGGAATAGAAGGCCGGGTCAACCCATCCACATGTGAGGGAAGGGGGCCTGAACTGGAGGCCTCTTCAAAATTTTTGTCCAGAAAGAGCTCAAACAAGTCCCAGGTGACCTCATATGCCCCCATCCAAAATGGGTCAAGCTTCACCTCGTGCTGTGGCTGTTCATCCTCACTGGCATGTTGATCACTTTCAGGACTTCCCATTCTAAAAACCCCTCCCGGTATGGGAACCATTTCAAAACTTAATCCCGTTCCCGGGATTTCCTGTTGGTAAGGATCTAAATCATTGTTTTTTTTGATGAATCCAACGGATACGGCAAAAAATGATATTAGTGCCAATATCCCTGCAAAATAAGATATTCGGGTGTTCATTGAACGTTTAATGAGGTAAAGATTAGGTCAAGCCTTTTTAAGTCAGCCACTTCCTGATGTTTATACTAATTTATCTGCGTGGTAAATTAAGTTATAATTTCCAGAAATGGAAATGGATTTCCACAGACTGTAGTTACCCCATGCCCAAGGACTCTGCCAGGTATTTGGCCGTATAATTGTTTTTTACCTTCATGAGATCCTCCGGAACCCCTTCGAAGGTAAGATGCCCGCCGGCTTCACCTCCTTCAGGCCCTAAATCTATGACCCAATCTGCGGCTTTTATCACTTCTGTATTGTGTTCGATAATAAGCACCGAATGTCCCTGATCGATTAATGCATTAATCGATAATAACAGTTTCTTAATGTCGTGAAAGTGTAAACCTGTAGTGGGCTCATCAAAAATGAACAATATACTTTCCTTGGCTTTTTGCTCCCCTTTTCCCAGAAAAGAAGCAAGCTTTACCCTCTGAGCTTCACCTCCACTAAGAGTATTGGAGGATTGCCCCATGCCAATATATCCCAACCCTACTTCCTGCAAGGGCTGGAGCTTATTGATAATGGGCATCTTATCAGCAAAAAATTCCATTGCCTCATCAATGGTGAGATCCAATATTTCAGAAATATCCTTGTCACGATACTTCACCTCCAGGATTTCCTGTTTGAATCTCTTTCCCTTACATGCCTCGCATGTGAGGTAGATGTCCGCCATAAACTGCATTTCTATTTTTTGGGTTCCTTCTCCTTGGCAGGCCTCACACCTTCCCCCATCCACATTAAAACTAAAAAACGCAGGTTTGTATCCCCTTTGTTTAGCAAGGGGTTGTTCTGCATAGAGATTTCGGATGGCATCATAAGCCTTCACATAGGTGACAGGATTTGACCTGGATGATTTTCCTATGGGGTTTTGGTCCACAAATTCCACCCTTTGCACCTTTTTCAAATCTCCTTCCAGTTTATCAAACTTTCCGGTCTCTTCCGTAACTGTCCCAAGGGTTTTACCCAGTGCGGGATAAAGGATGTTTTTCACTAAAGTGGATTTCCCAGAACCACTTACTCCTGTAATCACTGTGAGTACATGCAATGGGATTTTTACGGAGAGATTTTTGAGGTTGTTCTCCCTGGCACCTTTGACCAGTATTGCCTCTTTCCATGTGCGGTTGAAGGTTTTTTTTAAAAACTGGGAATTACCATTCAAATAGTTAGCTGTATAGGTGTTGTTTTTAGCCAACAAATCTTCAATCCCTCCTTGAAAAACCAAATGCCCACCATTTACCCCCGCATCTGGCCCTATATCGATAATTTGATCTGCGGCCCGGATTACCTTCTCTTCATGCTCCACCACAATAACGGTATTCCCCAGGTCGCGGAGGGTTTTTAATACCTCCACCAACCTCTCCGTATCTCTGGGATGCAGCCCTATGCTGGGTTCATCCAAAATATACATGCTCCCCACCAAGGCGCTTCCTAGAGAGGTGGCCAGTCGGATTCGTTGAAATTCACCACCGGAAAGGGAAGAAGTAAGCCGGTTTAGGGTAAGGTATCCAAGCCCCACCTTCACCATGTATTCCAGCCGGTTGGTGATTTCCTTTAAAAGCCTATTGGCCACTTTAGCCTCAGCTTGCTCAAGCTGCAAGTCTCGAAAAAAATCGAGTGCCTTATCGATGGGCATTAATACAAGGTCTGTGATGGAAGCCCCCCCAACCTTCACATAGGAGGCATCTTTACGTATCCTGGTACCCTTGCAGTCAGGGCATTTTGTCCTCCCCCTGAAGCGACTCAGCATTACCCTGTATTGGATTTTGTGCATTTTGCTTTGCACAAACTCAAAAAATTCATTGATCCCTTTGAAATATTGATTACCCTCCCACAGCACGGCGATATGCTCTTCCGTAAGTTCCTCAAATGGTCTATGAATGGGAAAATCAAACTCAATTCCGTGTTTTAATAAAGGATTTAGCCATTTCTTCGTGGTCTCTCCCCTCCATGGAGCTATCGCCCCCTCATAAACTGATAAGGATTTGTCCGGGATGACCAAGTCTGCGTCAATCCCCAATACAGAACCAAACCCTTCACAGGTCCTACATGCGCCATAAGGATTGTTGAAACTGAACAGATTCACAGAGGGCAACTCGAAACTCATTCCATCCAATTCAAACCGGTCACTAAAACGGACCTTGTCCGACCCTGGAATGCTTACAAAGCAGTCTCCATGTCCTTCAAAAAAAGCTGTCTGTACACTATCGGCAATCCTGAATTGGTTATCCTCATCTTCATGATTCACACTTACCCTGTCAATCAGGATCTCCACCTCTCCATGTGGAAGTTCATCCTGTTCCAACAGGTCTTCCACAAAATAGGCTTCCCCCTCTATAAGCACCCTGGTAAAGCCTTTCTGTAATAAAATTTCCAATTCTTTTTCTAAGGTCCGGTCTTCGGAAAGCAAAAGTGGGCAACTGATCATCAGTTTTTGCCCCTCTTCCAATTGATTGATATAATCCACCACATCCGAGACCGTATGATGCTTTACCTCCTTTCCACTTATGGGAGAAAAAGTCCTGCCTATCCTGCTGAAGAGTAATTTAAGGTAGTCATAGATTTCAGTAGTGGTGCCCACCGTAGACCTGGGGTTTTTGGTGGTTACCTTTTGTTGAATGGCAATGGCAGGTGATATGCCCTTGATGTATTCCACATCAGGCTTTTCCATCCTACCCAAAAATTGCCTGGCATAGGAGCTGAGGCTCTCCACATACATTCTCTGTCCCTCGGCAAAAAGGGTATCAAAAGCGAGCGAGGACTTTCCTGAACCTGATAGACCTGTCACTACAATCAGCTTGTTTCTGGGAATCGCCAAACTAATACCCTTTAGGTTGTTCACCTTGGCATTTTTGATGACAATGAATTTTTTAGTGTCTAATTCTTCAAGCGTAATGTCTGATGCGGCGGAAACTGTTGTCATAAGCCACAAAGATACCTAGACAACCTGGCATATGATAAATTGTTACATAAAAAATGCCGGTTCTCAACTTGGAGAACCGGCTTGGTAATCATAGAAACGTTATTATTATTCCAGGATGAAGGGGTTATCGTTTAAGTATTTTATGAGATTTCCTGTCCTCCTCTGTGACAATTGACAGTATGTATTGGCCACTTGGGAGGTGGGAAAGGTCCACCTCGTACAATTCTTCCCCCCCTATAGGGATTGCATTCAAGATATCATTTATCCGGTGATCCATACTCATCAACTTTACTTGAATTAGCCTGTGTAGGGTTTGAAACCTTATCTTTTCCAAGGTAGGGTTTGGATAGGGCAGCATACTTGTCCTAAAGTTAGGATTATCCACCCTGATCACTTCGGAATAATCCAAACTGCCATCCAGGTCAAACTGTTTGATCCTATAATAGGTCCTCTCCCTTTCAAATGTACCGTCCTTGTAATCATAATTGGTAGGCTCGGTGGAGTTGCCCTGCGCAGGGGTGGATTCACCAATGGACACCCATTCCTTGGCATCATAGGATCTTTCTACAATAAAATGGCTGGTATTCTTCTCCTGTATGGTTTCCCACTTGATACAGTTAGCAGGTCCACAGGGATTACCGGAGACCTCGCCCCACTCTACGGGTAAAATAAAGTTTACAAATTCAAATTCAATGATTTGATCTTCTTTCCCCTCCCAATAATTCAATATCATATAAAGTACTGTATCTCTTTCCACGGTAAAGGTGCCATATCTGGACCTTAAATGGCCTCCCAGCCAGGAGCTGGTACCAGGTAGTATACTACTACCACCATCTATACTCAGTGTATATCCGTCGTCACCCCTTATTCTTACCTCGTAAGTGCCCGCCTGTGCTTCAAATCTCATCCTATATTGAACCGTAAAATCGTCAATAAAAAACGGACAACCGTGATCAGGATGAAAATCACTTTGACTGGTAGGCCCAGTATAGGGCCTGTCCATAAAGGTTTGCTGAAACTCCATATTCTCATAATGCCTGCCAAGGTAATCGCTCGCCCTACGGGAATTATTCGAGGCACCTCTGTAAATATGCCCTATCCATTGATTGTCCCCATACTCAAACCTATCGAGTTCTTCGATCTGATTGACGGAAACAGTTAGCACGTTGGAGGCAAAAAAGTTAGTAAGTGTTTCCTCATTACCCTCACTATCTTCCACCATCACCTGGTTGGTAGCCATCCTTCTAAAATACCTGGTACCTGAAAAGCTTTCGGCATTACCTTCATCGTATGCTGGAATTTTATAGGTTAATTCATTTGCACCTTCTATGTCTATCCATGTTGCTTCTGGTCCTTCAGTAAGGGAGTATTGCCATTGGTATTCAGGCTCCGTCCCTTCTGCAAATACGGCCGGGCCCAAGCTTAAAAACTCCGGGGGATTGGGGTTTATCCCACAATATTCTCCTTCACTGTTTCCGGTTTGTTCTACCGCAATTTCGCCAGGGCCAAAATAAAGTTCAAAGTTAAAACTTAACCTGCTTCTCCCTCTTTTTTCATAATACCTTAAGTCAATCCAAATCTCCTCTCCCCCTTCAAATGGGATGTAAAAGTTCCTGATATTGTCAGCATAGACAAATGTAAAAGGAGGGTCTGTCTTATACCAATTAAGATGGATTGCCGGATTGCCGTTTACTTCCAATAACGTATTATTGGTCGGTGGGTCAAAAATCCGAAGATAGGAACCGTCATCACTGCCTACCCTTACCCTATAGATTCCAGGTTCAGGGACGGTATATCTACTTTTCATGTAAACCCCAAAATGCTGTAATTCCGTATCGCAGCCACCTGGGTTAGTGGGAGTGGTACCTGTTGGGAAAAAATGGCCGGCATCCAATCCATTTGCAGTATAATCAGAAAACTGTGTGTCAAAATTGAGTCCAGATGCAGGCAAAAATTCATCTCCGTCTCGAAGAAGGTACCCCTTCCAAACTCTTTCGGAACCTGAACTCAAGGCAAAATTCCATGCTACATCATCCTGAGGCCTATAACTGGAGGACAATTGAAAAACATGACCTGTCCACCTATCATTGGGCCTAAAAGTATGTCTGTGCGTCCAATTGTTAGGCTCCCCTGGGTCACAGTCTAATTGACCGAAGGCATTTAAAGTAATCATGACCCCCCCCAACACCCAAAAGATACTTGATGATCTGCCTCTTCCCATGATAAATAAATTGCCTGAAGATTAAAAAACATTTATTAATATATGAAATACAAAAATAACTATTTGAAATATATTTCAAAATGTTTTAGGAAATTAATTTTCAAGGCATTGGAGCTTTCAATGGCAAATGCAAGGGTTAACCTTAAAAAGCATTTTTTTGGAGAAGAAATTGTCTTACTCTTAAAAACTGTTGCCACTTCGGAAAAATAGTAAAATCCCTTACCCGTTGAGCCTCTTCAAAAAGTCGCTTTGCTGTGTCCACATCCCCTTTCCGAAAACAGTGAAAGGCATGTCGAATGGCAACTCCTGCTCTGGCATCTTCCAGTTCACGCTCAATCTCTTCTTCCTCTGTCTTCTGGCTGCTGAAGGCCAGGCTCTCGTTACTGACCTTTACGCTGTACATGGCTATGGGCTTTTTCAATACTAAGCCCTCTAAACTGGTACATCTGCTTAATGCCACATATACCTGCCCTGCCTCAAAGGATCGGCTTATATCCAATATGCACTTTTCGAAGGTTAAGCCCTGGCTTTTATGAACCGTAATGGCCCAAGCCAGCTTGAGTGGAAATTGCGTGAAAGTACCGATTACCTCAGCTTCAATTTTGTTCTCCTCCTCGTTAAGCTTGAATTCAATGTTTTCCCAAACTTCACGGTGTACATCTATGTGCCTTCCTCCCTCGGTTTGCACAGTAATGGTATTTTCTTCCATTTTCACCACTTTGGCAATCATCCCGTTGTAGTAGCCCTCCTCGGAGTTGTTGCGGAGGAAGATCACCTGTGCACCCACCTTAAGACGAATATCTATGGGCTCAAATGGTGCCAGATTCGGGGGAAATGTATCCTTAAAAGCGCCTTTATAAACCCTTTCCCTTCCAGGTAAAACCGCCAGTTTTTGCTCATTGATTTCCAAAATGGCATTATTGTGGGTCCCCAGGAGGATATAGCCTTTGTCCAGAAGATCAAAATCGTAATTTCTTACAGTTCCGTTAAGGAGACTTAGGTCTTCATGGGTATGTTGGCTTTCCCTTACCCTATTTAAAAGGTCCTTGAATTGCTCATCCTTTTGTCTATAAATCTTCTGTAGCTCTATATGAACGGGGTTAAGTGCTGCAAAGCTGTGGGCGCTGAAAAAAAATCGGCTGGAGTAATGCCTGGAAAGGTATTCCCAATCTGTCTGCCTTACGATAGGCGGTAATTGAAAAGGGTCCCCTATTAGAATTAATT
>PXCO01000396.1 GCA_003565295.1 Cyclobacteriaceae bacterium | reverse complement strand
GGCATGCTATGAAGCTGGGGATATTTGCCAATACATTTTCCGGTAGGACGCTGGAAGACCTGTTTCAAACCATTGGCGAAAAAGGAATTAAAGGGGTGCAATTCAATTTGTCCTGCGCAGGCTTGAATGCCCTCCCGGAAACTATTCCGGATGGGCTGCCGGAACACATCAGAGACATGGCAAGGCTTTATGGACTTGAACTGGTGGGGCTATCGGCCACTTGTAACCTGATACATCCCGACCCGAAAGCCCGGGAGGCCGGGTTCAGGGCTATCGCCGCATTGGCAATTGCGGCTGCCACTATGGGTGTGGAGATGCTTAGCCTATGTACCGGAACCCGCGATGCCAGGGATAAGTGGAACTGGCATCCGGAGAACGAAAGGAAAGCATCTTGGCAACTTTTGCTTCAATCCATGGAGAGGGTGATTGAAAGCACCGAGCCCTATGGACTTTATTTAGGAATTGAACCCGAGCGTGAAAACATCGTGAGAACCCCCGTCCTGGCCAGGCAACTGATGGATGAGTTGGATGAAGACCGTGTAAGGATAATTTTGGATCCCGCTAATTTATTTTCCGCCGCCCCATCTGCCAGGGAGGTGGCAAAAAGCGTGGCATCCGCAATTGACCTTTTGGGGGACAGGCTGGTGCAGGCCCACGCCAAGGACAGGACGCTGGAAGGGCAGGTGGTTCGTGCTGGTTTGGGCGCCGTGGATTTTCCCATGTTTATCCAGTCACTTAAGGTTGTCGGTTATAAAGGCCCCTTGGTCATGCACGGGTTGCATGAGGGGGAGGTGGATGAGGCAAGTGCCTATTTGAGGGGACTTTTGTGACTTTCTCTTTCCCCGCTCCTCGCAATTTGCAGTTTCGTGGACAGATAAGGCGGGTTTGCATCCCGCTGAGGAGCATCTATTTAAAGCGTCCTAAGGTTCAAAGAATGAAAAAAAATGTCGGAAAATGGGTCGCACAATGGCGTTTTTTTCCGAAAGCCTGTTTATCGGCGATTGATAGTTTTATTGAGGGATTCCAATTCCCGAACAGCGGGGCAACGGGCAAAAAATGTGGTACGGAGAGACAATCGCTCATTTATTGACTAGTTGAAGTTTATAAAATGTAAGGTAATCCTGTTCCTCCCCGATAAATTCATCGTCTCTGAGCGCATAGAAGGACTTTTCCACCGATTCTATATTCAAAATTATTTTGATTTTTGAAGGAATGAGCAACTCATTGGACCAACCCTCTCCCTGCTTGTAGATTTTGAGGTAATTCTTGCGGAATTCAGGATAACGGGAAAAGTTTTCCCTTTCCTTTAAGTTGTTATTCACAAAAGTCTCGCCATCTATTCCCCCGAAGTATGTGACTATGACATGATTCGGATCAGAATACATGCCGTGAATCTGAGCTTCATTCATTTTGATCATTTCTTGATACGTCACCGGAGTTTTCTGTCCGGGAATCAATTTAAAGTCGGTTGGTTCCATATCAATACTTCTTTCCCACCGGATACTATCACCTATAGCATAGACATGTAATAGGGGTTCATTGGAAAAAGTAAGGTACAAACTGTCGTTTTCCAGGGTAAAATTGACAGTGGGTCGACCAAAAAACTCATCCGTGCTGAACTTCGATGTCAGGGGTGTTCGAACAACCGGTTGGGAGGTTTTTGTTTTAGGATCATATAACTCCAACAAAGGGTGGTCTCTATAAAAATGGTCCATATAGGGGCTGACTCCGTTGCGTCCGGGATACCAAAGCAGTAGTTTTTCATTCCAAACAGCAATATTCCTCCGGTTGTAGGTACCTCCTCTGCTTTCCCCCACAAAAGGCATTTTCAAACTTTCTTTTACATTGAGGTTGGCATCAAAATGATAAATATCACTAAATGAGGTCGTTCCAAAATATTCCCCGTTATGTTCAAGCAACGTTTCTAGGTATCTAATAGATCCGGGGCCTTCTTGAGGAAACTCCTTCTTCACCAAAATAGTACCCAGGGAGTCAAACTTAATCAAGTGGCTTCTTGAGATATTTTTAATAAGACCTATTCCATTGGAAAAAATACCTTCTCTTATCTCGGCTAAGTAGTCTACCTGAATAGAATCCAAAACCACGAGTTCCCATTCATTGGAATAGGAGCTTTGTTTGGCAGCTTTGTCTCTCTCAGTACACGCAAAGGCCGCAAATAAAATTAAGACTAAAATATTACGTACGTTGATCATTTGGATTCCGGTTTTAGTTTAAATTCTCTTAGGTAATCTTCCTCCTCGTCTGCATCAGGTAATCGTTCCATCCATAAATTTTGAATTATTTCAATTTCTTCGCTCTATATTTACCGGGGACTAATTTATTTATTTCCATTGAATTACTCCCTTTGTTTAGGGAAGCATATTCGTTTTTATTTGCCCTAGGTATTCTTTCCTGTTCATGGATTAA
Source organism: Cyclobacteriaceae bacterium (assembly GCA_003565295.1). Classification (GTDB taxonomy): domain Bacteria; phylum Bacteroidota; class Bacteroidia; order Cytophagales; family Cyclobacteriaceae; genus Pleomorphovibrio. The sequence goes on along the minus strand of PXCO01000396.1, from coordinate 15,821 downwards.
TTTTTAAATGATTCAATTCTCTCAACAATCTAGCATTTTCTGTTACACCTATACTTCAAAAACTTACGCTCAATATATTAAAATCATTTCCCAACTCTCCATCACAAGTTTTTTCCACCCGGAAACTTTTGCAAGCTTTTATAATGGATAAATTCCTTCACCCTAACCCACTTTCATCCTCCATTAATATTGCTAAATTTGAAAAATAAAGGAAACTCGAATAACTGGCTATGGGAAACGTACGAGAACTGGCCCCAATCACGGGGTTTTTGCTTAGGATAATCAAGGTTCATGCAGATAGCAAGGCGGTAAATTGGCTGGAAGCTCAGGCCGGAAAGGTTCACACCAATGATAAACCCACCCTGCTCTTTATCTCTTTTAGCCAGTGCTCCAGGCATTTTTCCAAAGATTCTTTAACATTCAACGAAGCTGTTGCACAAGAAGCTAATCATATAGTGCCCAATTGGAGACCCGGTACATGGGACTTGCTGACAGCCGCAAGGGCTTGTTTGATCCTACATCTCCCTCACCCCGACTCCGCCAAGTGGCTCAAAACCCTGGATCAACTCTTCGAGACCGGGGATATGAACGAATTGGAGGCACTTTACAGGACCCTTCCATTGTATCCCCACCAGGATATGCTGGCGGCTCGCGCCGCCGAAGGGCTCAGGTCTAATATGACGGTGGTATTCGATGCCGTGGCACTGAACAACCCCTATCCTGCGGCGCACCTTAACGAGACCGCATGGAACCAATTGGTATTAAAAGCCATTTTCTTACAAAGGCCCCTTTACCAGATAATAGGTTTGGAGAATAGGGCAAATGCACGTTTGGCGGATACTCTTTTGGATGCGGCCAGGGAGAGATGGGCTGCCCATAGGAGCGTGATGCCAGAACTATGGAGGATGGTGGGCCCGTTTATCGATGAAAACAATGTGGACATGATCGAAAAATTACTCAAGCAGGAAAACCCTTTGGAAGTGCAGGCCGGGGTATTAGCCTGTATGTCGAGTAATTACCCGCAGGCTCAACGTTTGATCCATGACCATACCGCCATCAAAGAAGAAATAGACAGGGGGAATGTCTCCTGGGAGACCATAGGCAAAGCGTATGTCCCCTTTCAATAGGGAACATTAGTATTTTGCTTTGGTTTACCTTTAGACAATTATCCCTTACCTTCACATAAATTAAAAAAGAATACCGCCATGTATATAGATCCACATATCCATATGATCTCCAGGACCACGGATGATTATGAGGCCATGAAGAAGGCCGGCATCGTGGCCATCATAGAACCTGCCTTTTGGCTGGGGCAACCCCGGACACAGGTAGGGAGCTTCCAGGATTACTTCAGCACCTTGGTGGGCTGGGAGCGTTTCCGGGCCAAGCAGTTTGGCATTGTGCACTATTGCACCATAGGGCTGAACAGTAAGGAGGCCAACAATGTGGCATTGGCTGAAGAGGTGATGGAATTGTTGCCACTATATGTAGGGAAAGAAGGGGTGGTTGCCATTGGGGAAATTGGCTATGACGATCAGACCGAGGCCGAAGATAGGTTCTACCGTGCCCAGTTAGAATTGGCCAAGGAGGTGGAGCTGCCCGTGATGGTGCACACCCCACATAGGGACAAGAAAAAAGGTACTTCCAGGAGCATGGACGTGGCATTGGAGCATGGACTGGAACCGCATCAAGTGGTGATCGATCATAACAATGAAGAAACGGTAAAAGAAGTCCTGGACAGGGGTTTTTGGGCGGGATTTACTATTTACCCCCATTCCAAGATGGACAGTGAAAGAATGGCCGTGGTGGTGCAGCAATATGGCCCTGAGCGCATCATAGTGGACAGTTCTGCAGACTGGGGAGTGAGCGATCCCCTATCCGTGCCCAAGACGGCCAAGCTGATGCGAGAAAGGGGAATACCCGAAGAACATATCCACCTTACCTGCTACCAAAACGCCCTGACGGTGTATGGGCAGAGCGGTCAGTTTAAAGAAGAGCATTGGCTCAACAGGGCTGCCATAGATCAGACCGAACTCAGTGATGGCAATTCCGTGCTCAGAGGTGGTCAAACGCCGGTGATTGAGAAGAATTCATCCGATCCAGTGAAGAATTAAGCTTTAATGAGTAAACTACTGGCATTTTTAAAACTTGCCCGGCCAGCCAATGTGGTCACGGCAGTGGCGGATATTTGGGCAGGTTTTGCCATTGTAGGGGCAGTGCCCTTGCTTTTTGGTGACAAACCCGGGGAATATTGGGATGCTTTGCTATGGCTGAGCTTGTCCACCATTGGGCTGTATGGGGGTGGTGTAGCCTTTAATGATATTTTTGACGCAGAGCTGGATGCCAAGGAAAGACCGGAGCGCCCTATACCAAGCGGGCAGGTTAAATTGCTTTGGGCGGTGGTGTTTGCCAGTGTATTATTGATAGGGGGGATTGTGTGTGCGGCTCAGGTATCTGTTTGGAGTGGGCAGCTGGCTGTATTTATTGCAGTGTTTGCGCTTATTTACGATGCCTGGGGCAAGCATCAGGCCATATTTGGCCCCATCAACATGGGCGCATGTAGAAGCGCAAACCTTCTATTGGGAATGTCAGCCTATCATTATCAAATTGGAGAGGTTTGGTATGTGGCATTGATTCCATTGACGTATATCGCCGCGATCACCATGATTAGTAGAGGGGAGGTGCATGGCAAAAACAAGAAGGCCTTGTTGGGTGGCTTTTCTATATATTTGGTCATTACCGCTGCCGTAGTGGTTCTAGCCATTGCACACAGGGGCATTATGGCCTGGGAAGCCCTTCCATTTTTGTTGATATTCTGCATCATGGTATACCCGCCGCTTCTAAGAGCCATAAAGGATCAGCAACCGGCTTTCATTGGAAAGGCAGTGAAAGCAGGAGTAATTGCTTTGATCGTGCTTAATGCCACCATGGCAAGTGCCTTCGCCGGAATTTGGCCAGGTATCGCCATTATTTCCCTCCTACCACTTTCCCTTTGGTTGGCCAAAATTTTTGCTGTAACTTAAACGCCCAAAATTCAGTTGATTATAATAAATAAGTGGAGTTGAAAAAAGTGCTTTTCCGCAAAGGGAAAATCCGTAAAAATGAATATAAGAAAAGACAAAATCATAGAACAGGCCTTTAAGGTTCCTTTCTATTATCAGGTATGCTTCACAGAAAGCATTTTTAACGTTGAGAATTCCTTATTGGCTCGGCAGCTTGGTGGGGAAAAAAAGCCTAAAGTACTTTTTGTTTTAGATGAGGGCGTTCACCGGGCGCACCCCTATTTATACGATGCCGTTATTTCATATAGTGAACATTACAAAGAGGTTTTTACCCTAAGTGCGGAACCAATGGTGGTGCCAGGGGGGGAAAAGGCGAAGAACGAAAACAAATACCTTCAACAGATTTTGGATGCTACCCATGAGTATGGCATTGACAGGCATTCATACATCATAGCCATAGGGGGTGGTGCCGTATTGGACATGGTGGGCTTTGCAGCGGCCATTGCCCACAGGGGCATACGGCACATTCGTATCCCAACTACTGTGCTCTCCCAAAATGATTCTGGAGTAGGGGTGAAAAATGGGGTCAATGCCTATGGGAAAAAGAATTACCTGGGAGCCTTTACTCCTCCGGTAGCGGTGATCAATGATTTTAGGTTTTTAGAAACCCTTGAGGACAGGGATTGGAGATCCGGGATTTCCGAGGCCATTAAGGTGGCACTTATCAAGGACGCATCCTTTTTCATCTGGCTGGAATCTCATGCCGTGGAGCTTATGGATCGAAAGAATCCGGCAATGGAGGAACTCATCGTCCGCTGTGCCGAGATGCACCTGGATCATATTGCAGGAAAGGACCCCTTTGAATCCGGATCTTCCAGACCACTGGATTTTGGCCATTGGGCAGCCCATAAATTAGAGCAGCTCACTAATTATCAAATCAGGCATGGTGAGGCAGTGGCGATAGGAATAGCGCTGGACACTGCTTATTCCCACCTCAAAGGGATGCTCAATGAAACCGAATTGAACCGCATCATCCAAATGATCAAGAGTCTGGGCTTTGAGCTGTTCGTACCCGAGCTTTCCGGGTCATCCATACTTCAAGGGTTGGAGGAGTTTAGAGAGCACCTAGGAGGTGAGCTTACCATTATGCTTTTAGATGCCATTGGAAGTGGAGTGGAGGTACACGAGATGGAAAATGATTTGATTTTGGAATCGATTGAATTGCTAAGGCAATATCAGTTTCAGGATTTAAAGGCTTAAGCTATAATTTTTGGGCATTCCATTAGGATATCGAGTATGACGAGAACGCTGCACGGAGGGTTGCCCCCCCCGATAGCTATCGGGGCTATCGGGGCTATCGGTCCGCGGGATTCACCTAGAAGCGAGTTCCCCGAATCCGGATAATTACCGAGACAGGTATTGACCGCGAATAAAAAAATAAACACATGGAAATAGACAACCATCACCTCACCTATTGCACAAATATACATCCTGGGGAAAGCTGGGGAGCCACTTTTGATAGCATCAAAAAATATCTGCCAAGTATCAGAGAAAAGTTAGCTCACAAGGGGCCTATGGCTATAGGTTTAAGGGTGTCCAATGAAGCCAGTTTGGAATTAATAGCGCAGGAAACCCTCGATTCCTTTAAAATCTGGATGAAGGAAAACAATTATTATGTGTTCACCTTTAACGGGTTTCCCTATGGTGGTTTTCACAGACAAAGGGTGAAAGACGAGGTGCACCAACCCGATTGGACCACCGAAGCGCGAAGGGACTATACCATCCGATTATTTGATATCATGAGCCAACTGCTACCGGAAGGGCTGGATGGAGGGATCAGCACCTCTCCCCTATCGTACAGACACTGGCATAATAACAGCGCTGAATTAAATAAGGTGTGGGAGAAAAGTACTCTACACCTGATAGAAGTGGTGGCACATCTGCACCAGTTACACAAAGAAACGGGTAAAGTGATGCATGTTGATATAGAACCAGAGCCGGATGGGATGATAGAGAACGCAGAGGAAACTTTGGCGTTTTACAAAGATTGGCTCTTAGAACTGGGAGCCGAACATTTGGAATCCAAGCTAGGGATAAGTAAAGGAAAGGCGCAAGAGGCAATATTAAACCACGTTCGTCTTTGTTACGATGTTTGCCATTTTGCTGTAGTATATTCGGATCATGCCAAAGTCCTAAAGGAATTTAGGGATAATGGTATTAAGATCGGCAAATTTCAACTGAGTGCTGCTTTAAAGGTTGCATTGCCTTCGGCTAATAAAGACAGAGGGGAGGTGGAAAATGTGCTTCGGCCTTTTGCTGAATCCACTTATCTGCACCAGGTGGTAGAAAGGGAGGCAACGGGTTCTTTCCGGTCCTTTACAGACTTGCCACAGGCTCTTGAGCAGCTTCATGATGCATCATCAGGTGCGGAATGGCGCATCCACTTTCACGTACCCGTATTTTTGTCCACCTATGGGAAACTTGAATCAACTCAGGAGGATATCAGTCAGGTATTAAAGTTGAATGATGAACATGACTACACTACTCATTTGGAAGTGGAAACCTATACTTGGGAGGTATTGCCTGAGGATATACATTTAAGTTTATCGGAGTCCATTGCACGGGAACTGCAATGGGTAAAAGCTACTTTATGAATAAAACTGTAGTCATAGACATAGTGGCCCTATCCAGTAGGGTGATAGGGCAGCATACCCCTTTTTTGAAGCGATGGATGGAAAAGCACGCCAAGGCGGTAATCGAACCGGTGGTCCCGGCGGTCACCTGTTCTGCTCAATCTACCTACTTGACGGGGAAATGGCCGGGGGAACATGGAATAGTGGGGAATGGCTGGTATTTTCGGGATCTTTCCGAGGTGAAGTTATGGAAGCAATCCAACCGCTTGGTTCAATCACAGAAAATATGGGAGGAACTAAAAGCAAAGGATCCCAATTTCACCTGCGCCAATATGTTTTGGTGGTACAATATGTATTCCTCAGTAGACTATGCCGTTACCCCCAGGCCCTTGTATCCTGCCGATGGTAGAAAGCTTCCCGATGTGCATTCGCAACCCATGGGTTTAAGAGACAGGCTTCAGAAGGAGTTGGGTCAATTTCCCCTATTTTCCTTTTGGGGCCCCAATGCCAATATTGCTTCCTCTAAGTGGATTGCAGAGGCCTCCATGTTGGTGGATCAATGGCATGACCCCACCCTTACCTTCATTTATCTTCCTCACCTGGATTATTGCCTGCAGAAATATGGGATAGACTTTGATAAAATCAGTAAGGAACTGGGTGAAATCGATGATCTGTGCAAAGACCTGGTGGAATATTATGAGAAAAAGGGGGCGAAAGTATTGCTTTTATCTGAATACGGAATCACAACGGTAAGTCGCCCGGTACATATCAACAGAGTGTTAAGGGAGGCCGGATATATTCAGGTAAAGGGTGAATTAGGCCTTGAAACCTTGGATGAGGGTACCTGTAAGGCATTTGCGGTAGCAGACCATCAGGTGGCACACGTATATGTACAGGATCCCAAGGACCTGCCTCAAGTAAAACAACTGTTAGAAAACACCCCGGGTATTGCAAGGGTATTGGACATTGAAGGAAAAAAGGCCTATCATGTGAACCATGAGCGTGCCGGGGAGTTAGTGGTATTGGCAAATCCGGACAGTTGGTTCACTTATTATTTTTGGTTGGATGACCGCAAGGCTCCTGATTATGCTCGAACGGTGGACATTCATAGAAAACCCGGATATGACCCGGTAGAGATGTTTGCAGACCCTTCTATCACATGGCTCAAGGCAAAGATTGGGATGAAGCTGCTAAAGAAAAAATTAGGTTTTAGGTATTTGATGGATGTGATCCCACTGGATGCTACCTTGGTAAAAGGTTCCCATGGCATTGTTCCACAAAATGAGTTGGACTGGCCGGTGATCATAGGGGATAAGCAACTTGTTGCCAGCAAGAAGTACAGTCCTATATCCATTTATGACCTTATCAAAGCTCATTTGAAGTAACCTGCGAAAGTCCGTCATATATTATATAGAGCTTGAAAATTTTTGAAAGTGTTGAAACCGATTAAGGTAAGAAAAAAGTAAATCCAATGATTAACCAACAATGAATTTGGGTAATTCCCGTCACATTTTTCAACTTCGACCAGCCTCCTCATGATCAAATTATTTGAAGATTTAGATTTTTCGTTAAATTTTCCGAGTTTTGGTTTAAAATGAGACTTAATGAAAAAAAGTTGGAAGATTTTCTTTGGTATCTGGGCCCTATTATTTCTCTTGTTTGCGTATTGGCAGCTCAATGATCCCGACCCGGAGTGGTGGGTTCCTGCTTATCTGGTAGGGGCCATGATGGCCGGTTTTGCCGTTTTTGAAATTTTTCCATATAATATATTAGTAGTGCTGACCATTTTGTATTTATCTGCTGCCTTATTCTTCTGGCCAAACGATATTTTTGGATGGTTGTCCCAGGAAATGGAACAAAAAAACCTGGCCATGAAAACCCAACAAATGGAAATTAATAGGGAGTTTTTTGGTTTATTGTTGTTAAGTATCATCACCTTTCTTGCTTTTTGGCAAGGAAGAAAATTGAAGTTGAAAGAAAAATACCCATCTGAAAATGAGTAAAAAATATGATGTGGCCGCTGTAGGCAATGCATTGGTGGATATCGAATTCTCGGTATCCGACCAATTTCTTGAAGAATTTCAAATAGAAAAGGGCATAATGACCTTGGTAGATGAGGAAAGGCAGACAAAGCTGATGCAAGAAATCAATACCAAAACGACCAAAATGCAATGTGGAGGTTCTGCGGCGAATTCTGTCATAGCTCTTAGCCAGTTTGGAGGCTCTGGATATTACTGTTGTAAGGTGGCAGATGATGAACTGGGGCGGTTTTTTGCCAAAGACCTTTCAGACGCAGGGGTGGACAACAATTTAAACCCTATTCAGCTGGAAAAAGGAATTACAGGGAAATGCCTTGTCATGGTGACACAGGATGCCGAGCGCACCATGAATACCTTTTTGGGCATTACTCAGGATTTTTCCACAAGGGAGCTCAATGATTTTGCCATAAAAGATGCCAAATATTTATACCTGGAAGGGTATTTGGTGACTTCTGAAAACGGAAAAGAGGCCATGTTGCAAGCAAAACGATTGGCTGAAAGGTCAGGGACCAAGGTTTCCCTTACGTTTTCAGATCCTGCCATGGTGAAGTATTTTAGGGGTGCGTTTGACGATATTATTGGCCCGAGCGTGGATCTTTTATTTGCGAATGAAGAGGAAGCAAAGCTTTTTACCGGTAAGGACAACCTATTGGAAGCCAGGGAGGAATTAAAAAAGGCTGCGCATCACTTTGTGATTACGCAGGGAAAGAATGGGGCCATGATATTTGATGGGGATACTTATATCGATATAGAGCCCTATCCCATCAAGGCCGTGGACAGTAATGGTGCAGGAGACATGTTTGCCGGGGCTTTTTTATACGGGATTACCAACGGTCATTCCTATGCATCCAGTGGGAAATTGGCCAGTATGGCCTCCTCCCAGATTGTTGGCCAGTTTGGTCCTAGGTTGGAATGGCATGAAGCAAAAAAAATATTGGCACGACTTCACCCGTAAAGGGATTAGTGCAATCTGTTGGTAATATGATAATTAATAAGTAAATTGATAACCAAATATTAATTAAACCCAATTTATTTATTATGAACAAACTTACATTATCTTCGAGAATGTTTACCCTTGCGTTTGCACTGGTAAGTTTTATGTTTCTTCAGTCATCCACCTTGCCAGATAAAGATGGTGATGAAGTAAATCTTTCAGGAGAAGTGCTGGACCTTTCCTGTTATATGGCAAGTGGTGCTAAAGGGGAAGGGCATAAGCAATGTGCCGCTAGCTGCATCAATAATGGTATGCCGATAGGACTATTGGCTGCCGATGGAAAGGTTTATCTATTGGTAGAAGATCACAAAAACAAAGATCCTTACCAAAAACTAAAAGAACATGCTGCTGACCAGGTTGCGATCACTGGCAAGTATTTTGAGAGAAATGGCATGCCTGCCATTGTGATCGGAAAAGTTGAGCCCAAAAGTTGAAGTTTTCCGCTCTTTACCACGGTTCATCGTTTTAAGGTGGACCGTGGAATTATTTAATTATCTAAGAAATTATGCTCAATTTTTAATTTTAGCCAAACATGTATTGGTGTAGAAATGCGTTATTTTGAGTATAAAATTCATTTTTCTACATTTTTCTAGATTTTTATAAAAATAGGTTCTAATTTTGCTGTTCACTTTGGCATGAATAATTAGCAATTTTTGAAACTATTAGCAATAAGGAGGAATTGGGATCTTTAGGAAACAGCAAAATTATGGGGTTCTCACAAGTTATTGAACAATTTGATGAGATTTCTAGCCTATGTATTGATTGTGTAGCAATAAAAGGGGAAAATACATCCGTTACCTATCCTGAACTTAAGGAAAAATCAGACCAAATTGCCCATTTCTTATGTTCGCTAGGAGTTAAAAAGCAAGACTTTGTTGCAATATGTTTAGAAAAATCTGTTGATTTTGTAATTGCCTTTCTTGGAGTAGTGAAAGCAGGGGGGGTATGCGTTCCGATTGACCCCAATCAACCGCAGAAAATTCTGGAAAAAACTGTAGATCAATTACAGCCAAAGTACATTTTTTCTTCAGAGAGCCACATCGATATTTTCTCCTCATCCCATAATTGTGGAACGGTCTCCTCAATTCGTGTAAAAAATGCTACTCAACCCCTCAAATTTACAGGTGAAGTAAGCATGGAAGATGAAGATATTTTCTGTATTATTTATACCTCCGGTTCCACAGGGTTTCCCAAGGGGGTGAAAATTAGCCATCGGAATTTAATAAGCAGCCTGGAAGCCAGGATTTCGTATTATGGGGCAGGCCCAAAGGTCCTTTGGCTCACCGCTGTAGGGTTTGATGCCTCTTTAGCCGCTATTTTTTGGCCACTTCTTTCAGGAGGAACCATAATTATTCCTGATTCTAAAAAACTTTTCGATCCAAACTATCTATCTGAAACCTTAAAGGAGGTTGACACCCTCATTACTGTCCCTACCTTCTATCAATACCTGATTGACATGCGACAGGCGAATGGCTCTTCTCTGGAAAGGGTTATTTTGGGAGGTGAAGAACCTTCTGTAAATCTGTTTAAAAGGCATTTTGAAGAAGCTCCTGACATTTCAATTTTCAATGAATATGGACCCACTGAGTGTACCATATGGTCTACTGTAAAGAGCATTGAAAAAGGCAGTGGAAACACTAATATTGGAAAGCCGCTTCCTCACGTCAAATTGGCTTTACTTGATAAGGATTTGAAAGAAATATCCGAGGGTCAAACAGGAGAGATTTATATAGCCGGAGAGGGTGTATCTGCTGGCTATTTGATGGAACCGGAACTAACTGCTGAAAACTTTATTCATCTTATAGGGGATCTTTGGTACAAAACCGGGGACTTAGGTAGGAAATTGTCAAATGGGGACATTGAATTTTTGGGTAGAGTAGATGACCAGGTCAAGATAGCAGGTAATAGAATTGAACTCTCTGGGATAAAGAATAAACTTCTTGATTCCGGTCATTTGGAAGATGCCTTTGTTTTTGCCCGTCAAGGGAAGGATGCTCAAAAGGAAGTAGTAGCCTGTGTGGTGCCAGCTATAAATTATAATGCCCGAGATTTTAGGGACAGTTTAAAAGAAAGGTTAAGCCGAGCTGAGTTTCCCTCCGTCATCGTTGAGCTCGATTACCTACCTCTCACCATCAATGGGAAAGTAGACCAAAATAAACTGCTGGAGATCACTAAAGATGTCGGGTCCCACGGGGAGGGCCCCATAAAAGATCGTGACGTAAAGCAAATGATGACCCGTTTGTTCAGAGAGTCCACTGGTATTGAAATAGAAGATTTTGAGGGAAACATTTATCAGTTGGGGGTAAATAGTATTGACCTTATCCGCTTTTTGGGAAAGGTAAACCGTCAGTTTCACTTGGATTGTACCCTCGCAGATATTTTTAAAGCCCAGCGCCTGGAGGATTTTCTAGACTTTACAATTGAAAAGCGTAAGGCTATTCCGGTACTACCCAATTTAGAATTGCCGAATAACGTTGCCACATTTGAGCAGGAAAGTCTTTGGTTGAATCACGGGTTGAGGAATGATGAGGCCTATCATTTAAATTTCAACTTCCGCTTTCAAGGTCCTATTTGTGTAAAAAGGCTGAACCGATCCCTTCGGTTAGTTCTAAAGAAAGAGACGAACCTCCGCAGTAGGTTTTGGGAGGAAGATGGACAAGTTTTAACGGCCCTTTTATCGGAGGAAAATTGGCATTTAGAGGAAATAGATCAATCCGGTACCTTATTTAATACGGAGGCATTATCGAAAGTATTGGGACCTTTGATGGGGAAGAAATTTGACCTAGAAAAGGAGTTCCCTATTAGGGCGTATGTAGTCCACTTTCACAACAATGTTGATCTCCTTGCAATTATTGTCCATCATATAGCCTTTGACCAGACATCCTTGCCTTTATTTATGAAGTCTTTGGAAGGTGCGTTCCAGTTGGTCGATGAAAATGTTGCTCCCTTATCTATTCCCGTTAACAAGCATTCTTTTCAAGGTCGTCTTCAACGGACGAAGTTTGAGAAGGTTAGGAAACAGAAAACAGCTTATTGGGAAAACAAATTAATGGGAGCAAGGCCAACCAGGATTGAAGAGCAGCTTCCGGACAAAGAAACACTGACCAATGCAAGGGTAAGAAAAGTAAATTTCGCCAAAGAATCGGTGAAATTGTTGAAAAATTTGGCCAAGAAAGAAAACACCACGGAGTTTGTTTTATTACTTGCTGTATTCAAATTACTTTTTTATAAATATACTTTCAATAAGGATCAAACCATTGGCATCACCTATTCTACACGTGAATCCTTTGAAAGTGAGGATAGCATCGGTTATTACATCAATTCTCTCCCTATTCGTACCAAAATTGATGTAGTCGATTATTTCAGAAAATTGCTGCATTCCTCTCAAAAAGAACTTCACGAGGATTTGCAAAATCAGGTGCCCATATCCTACCTGGCAAGATGCATTGATCATGAAGCTTTCCCAGGGGATCATCCATTTTTTGATGTTCTATTCAACGTAGAAGCGGAGAGTGGGGCGAAAAATATACATCTTGATGGAGCAATAGGAGACCGAATAGATGGTTTGGTGGTGGCATCGCCTTATAGTCTTACCGTTTCCGTTCACCAAACTGAGGGCAGTGCACATGCTGAGGTAGTGTATGACTCCAGATATTACAATTCGGCATTGATTGATCAACTTTTGAAAGACTATCAAAATCTGATTTCGCAACTTCCAACGCTTTTAGATAAGCGTATTAAGGATATTTTATGTGCGAGTCCTCAAATAGCAAGATATCAACAACCGAACTTTAATTTTTTAAAGCGCTTTGAGCAACAGTCGGTTACATTTCCTGATGCCATTGCGGTAATGGACGGGGAAAAACAGCTCACGTTTAAGGAGTTAAATAGTAAGGTCAATCAATTGAGCTGGGCGCTTTTGAGTCTAAGTAAAGGGGGCTCCACAACCATAGGGGTTTCAACCAATAGAGATGTGGACCTTTTGGTTTCAATTTTGGCTATTTGGAAGTCGGGGTTTACTTATGTGCCCATTGATCCTGATTTACCCCAAAATCGGGTGGATAGTATGATCCGTTCGTCCAGGGTCTCGATAGTGATAGTTTCTGGTTTGAGCAATGAGCTTAGAGTTAAATTTTCCAAGGTGGAGATATTTCCCTTAGCGAAAACTAACTGGAAGCATAACTCTACGGAAAACCCCTGCATTTATGTGGATAAGGATAAAATTAGTCATATCATTTATACTTCAGGTTCTACGGGTGAGCCCAAGGGAGTGATGATTTCCTATGGGAACCTGAATGCTTTTCTCCACTGGGCGATTACTGAGTTTGAAAATGAGCCTTTTGACATCTTAGCTGCGACAAGTTCAGCTTCATTTGATCTTTCCATTTTTGAGTTATTTTTCCCATTGTCGGTAGGTAAAACTGTGAATATCCTAAGGGATGGCACGGAGCTGGTAAATGCGGAATTTGGAGGAAGCAGGATTTTCATTAATACCGTGCCCAGTGTTTTGGATTTCTTGATCAAGGAAGAAATGGATTTTACCCAAGTTGCGTGTATCAATGTAGCAGGGGAACCGTTTCCTCCACACTTTTTGGAGGCGTTTGAACTTTCGAAAGTAAACCTTCGAAATTTATATGGTCCCACTGAGGCCACTACCTATTCTACGTGTAAAAAGTTTACTGATAAAGCATATGTTACTATAGGGAAACCCATTGAGGGCACATATTTATATGTGCTTTCGGAAGATTTGGAACATTGCCCGGTAGGAGTTACAGGGGAAATTTGGATTGGGGGGTTGGGATTGGCCTCAGGCTATGTGGGTGATAGAAAGGCTACCATGGATAGCTTCACGGAAGACCCCTATTTGGGGGAAGGGGAGATCATTTATAAGACAGGTGATTTAGGAAGATTTCTGCCTGAGGGTGAGCTTGAGTATAAGGGGAGAAAAGATCATCAGGTAAAATTAAGGGGCTACAGAATAGAATTAGGGGAGATCGAAGCGCACATTTTGAAAAGTGGGGTGGCGGGAGCAGCCTGTGTGTTGCTCCATGCTTCCAAAGGCTCCTCCATTTTGGTAGGGCATATAGTTTCAGCAAAGGAAGCATTTGAAGATAAATTGAACCGCCACCTTAAACTTCAACTGCCTTCCTACATGATCCCATCGGTTTGGGTAAAACATGATCAATTGCCTCTTACCTCGAATGGAAAGATAGATAGGGGCAGGCTGATGGACATTGAAATTTCACCCTCCTATAAGGCCACTGAAAGCACGGGAATATGGCCTTCGCATTCCATTTATGAAAGGGTCAAGATAATTTGGGAAGACCTGCTGGATCAGGAAAATCTTCCTTTGGATAAAGACTTTTTTGAATTGGGAGGGCACTCATTGCTGGCATTGCGACTGATTGGGTTTGTAAATAGGGAATTTAATCTTTCTTTGGCCATTTCAGACCTTTACCAGCATTCTACGATCAAAGAATTGGCAGAGTTGGTGCATAGCCAAAAAGAAAGCCAAACCTTGCCGGGGTTACCAACCATCGTTAACCGCAATGCGCTATTGCCTTTATCCTATAACCAAGAGAGCCTTTGGATCATTGATAGGATGAATGGTTCGAGTGACTATCATATCCCCTTAATGCTTAGGTTAAAGGGAAGGGTAGAAGCGGACTACTTGGAAGGAGCCATTAAAGCTGTGGTGGAGCGGCATGAGGTGCTTAGGACTATTTACGAGGAAATTGACGGCAGCCCTTACCAGAGGATTATTTCTTCAGATAGCTGGAAGCTTGAAATCGAAGATTTTAGTTCCTCTGAGGCCATCAGTAAGGGGGGGTTGCAGGGCTATGTGGAAGAATATTTTTTCAAGCCTTTCAACTTGAAGCGGGATTATATGTTGAGGTCAAAGTTATTGGTTTTGTCCAATGATGAATTCCTTTGGACTACCGTTTTTCACCATATTGCCTGTGATGGATGGTCCCTACCTATTTTTCTGAAAGAATGTGGGCATAATTATGAGAGACTTGCCCAGGGTAATTTTGGGCTCAATCACAATCACTGCCTTCCTTTTCAATACGCTGAATATGCCTTTTGGCAAAAGGAGATGATAAAGGAGTCGAAGATCAAAGGGAAAATTGATTTTTGGACTAAATTATTAAAAAATCACAAGAATCTTCATCTTCCTGGAATGCCCCAGTCAAAAGACGAGCATAGGTACAAGGGGGGTATGTATCCTTTTACTTTTGATGCCAAATTAACGGCAAGTATAAGGTCAAAGGCCAAAGCACATCGGACCTCGCCCTTTATGCTTTTGCTATCTGTTTTCAATCTTACCTTGTCCAAATACGCTCATCAGGATGACTTTTGTGTAGGGGTGGCCTCTTCCGGTCGACAACTGCGCGGTTCGGAGAATTTGATTGGCTATTTTGTTAATCCTTTCCCTTTAAGATGCAATTTTATCCCTGAAGAACCATTTGATCGGTATTACGCCTCCTTAAAGCAGCATTTCTATGACTGCCTTGATCACCAAGAAGTTCCTTTTGAGCTTATTGTTTCGGAGATTGCCCCGAAGCGATCATTTGGGAATAATCCCATTTTTCAGGTAATGTTCACCTCAGAATATCCTTTGGACGTTGATAAGGCTATTTTCCCAGATGTGAGATTGTCTGACTTTGGTTTATCCCATTCCCTACCAAAGTTCGACCTAACGTGTTTTGTGTCAGATGGGGATGGCGAGATCAGGGTGTCCTTTGAATATGCTGAAAAATTCTTCGATGAAAAGCGGATAAAAATATTTGCTAAAAATTTCATCAAATTGTTAGAGCAGGTAATTGAATATGGAAACCTCCCCATTAATAAGCTGCGGCTCTTTGAAGATTTATCCTTTAGTAGTATTAAAGGAGACACTCTTCCTTTAGGGGAACCCAGAAATGCTTCCATAGTCTCATTCATTGAAAGCAATGCCTTGGAATTTGGAGATAAGCATTGCATACATACTAAGGATGATGCTTTTTCATATACATATATTAATGAGAGGGCCAACCAGTTTTCCCATTTTCTACGATCGCAGGGCATAGGGGTGGGTACCATTGTAGGGGTTTCTTTGCCCCGGAATGAGCAGTATGTCATTGCAATTTTGGGGATATTGAAGGCCGGGGCG
>PXCO01000327.1 GCA_003565295.1 Cyclobacteriaceae bacterium | reverse complement strand
GCCAAATACCCCATGCACACCCGTTCCAATTGGACAGTTAGAAAACATGACGGTACCATTATCCGGCCGTAACATAAAGTAGCACCTTTGCTAAAGCCAACCCCAAATTCCCTGTATGGATAATGGCGGTTGGCTTTTCTTAATAAAACCCAATCTATCTGCCCTAACTTACTTTGGAAAACAGGCCTACTATTACCTCTTAAATGGTAATTTGAAGAATTTAGAAAAAAAATTAAATTTTCTCCCTATACCTGTAGCACTAAGCAGATCTTTTGCGTCATGGCAGAGCAAGACAAATCAAAAATGTTTTTCTTTCCAATTTAACACCTTATCTGCCATGGAATCAATGTCTACCCAAAGATTGCGCTGGATCATAGCCGGGCTCTTTATGCTCACCATCCTTTCCTCCTGTGAAGACGAGGTGGTAACCACTTACACCTACCAGACACAGGTACCTGTAATGCTAGATGTGAATACCTTCAGAAATGCGGAAATTGTGATCGAACCGGGAAAACCCCTGGACAGCCCCGGTAAAATCTATATTTATGGAGATTTTCTTTTTATCAGTGAGCCGGACAAGGGCATCCATATTATTGACAACAGTGACCCCCGTTCACCTTCACCCCTGAATTTTATCAATATCCCCGGTACGGCAGACCTGGCCATCAACAGCCATATCCTCTATGCAGACAATTATGTAGACCTCCTTGCATTTGACATCAGCGACCCCAAAAACATCCAATTGGTAAAACGAGAGGAAGATGTGTTCCCAAACTTATACTCGAATGCAGCAACCGGCACGATCATGACCTACAAGGATACCCTGATCACTTCTACGGAGCCAACCATGCAAATGGGTTGGTGGGGAAGACCCGCCTTCCGCACAGACATGATGGCATTTGCGGCTCAGTCTGCCTCTGCATCAGCGGCTCAGAGTTATGGACAGGGTGGTTCCATGGCAAGATTCACGCTTTTAAATGGACATCTTTATACCGTAGATGACCATAAACTGAGGGTTTTTGATGTGATGAACCCTGTGGATCCCAATTATGTAAAGGAGATATCATTGGGATGGGGAATAGAAACCATTTTCCCATACAAAAACAATTTATTTATTGGTTCCATGACAGGCATGTTCATTTTTGATGCCTCCTCACCTGCCAATCCTTCCTTAATGTCTTCATATCAGCACGTTACTGCATGTGACCCTGTGGTGGTCAATGACACCCACGCTTTTGTGACCTTGAGGTCCGGTGTGATGTGTCGGTTTGGAGTGGATGAGCTTCACATTTTGGACATCACCAATCTCCACGTGCCCAAATTGCTGAAAGCATACCCCATGGACAATCCCCATGGGCTGGGCCTCTCAGGTGACCACCTCTATATTGCAGAGGGAAAGCATGGACTAAAGAGTTTCAGCGTGGCCGATGTGATGAGTATACAGGCTGTGGAGCACCTCAAAGACCTCAGGTCTGTGGATATTATCCCTGGACCCAAATCACTTATTGTCATAGGTCCAGATGGGGTTTGTCAATTTGACTACCAGGATCCCGGTAAGCTTTCGAAGTTAAGTTGTATATCCATTGGGTTCCAATGAAAACCATCGCCATGAAAATTTTCTTGCTGACTTGTTTATTGGCCTGCCCCATTATTTGTAGTGGGCAGGCTTTACCCTATATACACCATACCGAAATCGGGGTACTGATGGGCAAGGATGCATTTGGTCAGCGCGGAAATTTCAGTGTTCAGACTTTGCATGGTGTACGGTTTGACCGCCATCAGGAGATGGGGTTCTTAATCGGACTGGATAGCTATCCAGGCATCTCTATTATGCCTATCGGCATGGGATGGAGGGGTATTGTATATCCCCAAAACTGGTTTTCCTGGTATGGGGGATTTGACCTGGGCTATGGATCCACTATAATGGAACAAAAAGAAATCAGCGACTGGGGTCATCATAGCTGGTTTGAAGGAGGCATCATGTACCGACCTTCCATAGGTTTCCGGCTGAGGAGCAATGGCTATTCTACCCTTACCTTTAGCCTGGGGTATAAGCATCAGGTGGCACACCATTTTGAAGGAGTGCCCACAGCTGACCCCTGGAGAGAAAGACTAGACCCCCGGGATCCTAGTCAGTGGATTAACCTGAGGAGGGACAGGATGGTATTCCGTAACCTGAGTATCAAAGTAGGCTATGCCTGGAGATAGAAAAGCATGTGTCTTTCTGGCTTAAAACCGGATTACTGTTTATATTGCTGTTCAATCCAATCTACAACAGACATGAACCACACCTTCGCTCAAGCACTTATTTTCCTGATATTGATTGCTTGTACCCCCGGTAGTCAAGCCCAGAACATCCCCAGTAAGGAATCCCAGATCAAAACCGCCGTATTGGCCGCACCTGATGACAAAAGAGAAGGAGCCAAGGTGTACGGGTATGATGCCAAAGGAAACTTTGTCACCCTTCGTGAGGGGAGTAACGAGATGATATGCATAGCAGATGACCCCAATAACAAGGGTTTTAGTGTATCCTGTTACCACCAAGACCTGGATGCTTTTATGGAAAGGGGCCGGGAACTCAAAAAAGAGGGCAAGTCCTTTCAGGAAATTTTCGATCTGCGGGAAGAAGAGGTCAAGAGCGGCAAGCTGAAAATGCCCAAGGACGGGGCAACACTTTACGTGCTCACTGCAGACGAGGAAAATTACCGCCCAGAGAGTGGGGAGGTGGACAAGACCTACCTGCGCTATGTGGTATATATTCCCTGGGCAACCCAGGAAAGCACAGGCCTACCGCTTAGTGCAGAAGCCCCTGGGATGCCCTGGATCATGGATCCCGGCACCCACCGGGCACATATCATGATCAATCCCCCGAAGGAGGAATAAGGTTGTCGTTAATTTATTAAATAAGTATTAAAGCCCGGAACCTCACCACCCCATCAAAAACTCCCGGAACTCCTGGGTGTCAAAGTTGCTCATGCCCTCTTGGTAGAAGACTACCTTGCCTTCCGGGCTTACCACCAGGGTGGTGGGGATGGCCTGGCTTTGCAGAGAAGGATTCAGCCCATAGGCGGCATGAACCACGGGAAAGGTGAAACCCTTATCTTTGACAAATTTGGTGCTCTTACTGAAATCATCATCCAGGGCAATCATCAAAAAGGCAATGTCTTCCCTTTCCCCAAGTTTTTGGTAGAGTTGCTCAATATGGGGCATTTCTGCCCTGCACGGGGGGCACCAGGTGGCCCAAAGGTTGATAAAAATAGTTTTGCCTCTCAACTGTGAAAGCCCCAATCTATCCCCATGTAAGTCCATAAACTGCCCAGAAAAATCAAAATCCTGACCCTCACGTTCTGAGTGTCCTATAGTGGGCTTTATTAGACCCGTGGATAGCAACAAGGACTGCAAGCCTCCCATAATCGGTGTCGTTAACCCGGTAAAATACAAGATTGCAAATACCCCGAGCATTATGGCCCAACTTCGGATTTCTTTTTTCCACTGCATACGCTTATTCAATTGTCCAGCTGCAAAAATAACGGAATGCCTAGAATGTTCCTGTGACTAGGGTCACAAGTGTTTTAAAAATGACAAATTTCTTGGGGTATTAAAAGTCTAACATGACTAGAAGCGCAAATGCTACAGAACCGGAACTGCTGGAAGCCATCAAGGAAGAAGCACCTGTGGACTTGGAAGCCACCGCAGCAGAGA
This sequence comes from Cyclobacteriaceae bacterium, assembly GCA_003565295.1. Classification (GTDB taxonomy): domain Bacteria; phylum Bacteroidota; class Bacteroidia; order Cytophagales; family Cyclobacteriaceae; genus Pleomorphovibrio. Next base: position 47,570 of record PXCO01000327.1, on the reverse strand, counting down.
TACAAAAGCTGGATACAACCCTGAAAGAAACGAAACCGTACTGAATGGCCTTTATGAGGAGTTGGAAATTAAAGCGGCGCTTTGATGATGACAGGAAAAGCACCAAAAGTGAGGTTCAAAGGATTAGCAGAAACTTGGAAACCATATAGACTTCCGGAAATCTGCGATAAATATACCTTAAACATACCGTCAAATCTAAAGACATCATCGCTGAAGAATATGGAACAATAAACCATACCTACCTACCAAGTTGGCTTCAATCAATAGCTCAGATAAGAAATTACTGTGCCCATCATGCCCGACCTTGGAACAGAAACTTACCTGGTACATTCAAAACAATAACCAAGGCACCGGCACCGCTTAAGTGGGTTACTGAACCTCCACAACAGCATGAATTCCAAAAACTGTACGTTCATCTCTGCATAATAAAGTACCTACTCAACGTGGTGGCTCCAGAAAACCATGTGATTGCACACCTTATCACCACATGACCACCCAACCCGAAAAGGCCCTCGAAAACAATCTGATTGTACAGCTACGGCAATTGGGATACAAGAAGGTATTGATTCCATATGAATCTGCCCTGCTTGCCAATCTGAAAACCCAGCTGGAAAAACACAACAAGATCAAGCTGTCTGAAAGGGAGTTTATCCAAATTCTCAATGCCATCAACAAGGGGAATGTGTTTGAACGGGCAAAAATCCTCCGGGACAGGGTTGCCTACCTGGTTGACACTGGTCAGGTACTTTTTCAGTTTATCCAAATTTTCGTCATCAGCAAAGGACCTGAAACCACCTGAACCGTAACCAGTAAAAAAAGAAAAACCCTGACGGTGCAGGGTTTTGAAGTGACCTCGTCAGGATTCAAACCTGAAACCTCCTGAGCCGTAATCAGGTGCTCTATTCAGTTGAGCTACGAGGCCATTTCTTTGCGAATGCAAATGTAGGGAATATCCCAACAATTACAAATAACAAAGGAAGGCAAGATCAGGGAAACTCTTCCATTCAAAAACCTCAATTAAGAATAATTAAGAGATTTACCTCATGTAATCAAGTAAGATTTCCTAATTTAGCCCCTTGAAAATTTCAACTGCAGTTTCTTTTATGAACAAGTTTACTTTATCACTATTGTTGTTTTGTGTCCTCTCTTGGGAGGTGGTGGCACAAGAAAAAGAAAGAACCCCCATAGGAGGCAGGCCCAATATCAAGGGTGACCTTTTTTTGGATTTTGGTTTTAACTTTTTGAATAACCGCCCCGAGGATTTAAACACACGTTTTATTGCCTCAAGGGTATTTAATGTTTATTACCAGACCTCCCTAAACCTGGGAGAGAACTCCGGCGTAACCTTTAATCCGGGCATTGGCCTAGGGCTGGAAAAACTGGCTTTTCAGGATGATCAAACCCTGGTACCCAATATGGAAATAGGTCCCAATTCCAGCCAGATCGTCCCTATCAATGAGGTTTTCGGCGAAAATGTCTTGGTGGATAAAAACACCATAGCTTTAAACTATGTGGACATCCCCTTGGAATTCCGTTATCACCTGAATAGGGACAACTATAATCGGGGCTTCAGAGTGGCCGTAGGAGCCAAGGTAGGCCTTCTATATGCCGCCCACACTAAGGTAGAGGTGACAAACGCAGATGGGCTCAATCAACAGGTAAAAAACCGCCAAGACTATGGACTTAGCCCGATACGGTATGGGGTTTACACCCGACTGGGTTTCCCTGGCTTCAACGTCTGGTCTTATTATGGGTTAAACGGCGTTTTCAGGGAAGGCCAGGGGCCATTCGGGACCGAGGCCACTCAGTTTAATTTCGGGGTTTCTGTTGCCTTATTTTAAATGAGCAACACGTAATAATAAGCAATAAAGCAAAAGGAAAAGCCATAAATAAAACCTCCATAAATCTCAGAAGGTTTATGCGCACCCAATGAGAGCCTTGCCGTGGCCACTGCCCCACAGGCCATGATGGTGACAATCATGGGATAGATAAGGATGTTGAAATCATATTTGATGGCCAGCACCACAATCATGGCCAGCATACCTGCCAGACCTGTGATATGGGCACTTATTTTCCAAAACACCGTAATAATGGTAAGCACTATCACACAAAGAGCAATAATGGCCATAGTACCCACCAATAAATAGTCCACATTCAGTTTGTGGTGAAAAAAAAGGGCCGTCATTAAATAGAAAGAAGAAATGATGGAAAAGGGCATTATCCTCTCCTTTTTATCCTGCATCTTAAAGCTTGAAATAGAAGAGGTCATTTTCATCCCCACCATGCTGATGACCGGCACCAGGAATGTGGTGAGCATGATCATCAAAAGTAAAGACCACTTAGCGCTCATTGGAACGCTGGTAGCCTCGGGGGTGATATAAAATAGTATGGCGGTAATAAAAGTTGGCACTGTCAATGGCTGCAAAACCACCGACAGCACCTCTGCTAATCTTCTGTTCACTACAGTTCTTTTCTTAATCGAGCCACAGGTATCTGCAGCTGTTCCCTATACTTTGCCACAGTCCTTCTTGCAATGTTATATCCCTTTTGATTCAGTAGTTTCACCAGCTTATCGTCAGATAGCGGCTTCTTCTTGTCTTCTGTCTCCACTAACTTGTTCAGGACACTTTTCACCTCACGGTTGGAAACATCCTCACCACCTTCCGTAGATATTCCCTCTGAGAAGAAATATTTTAAGGGAAAGATTCCAAATTCCGTTTGTATAGCTTTACTATTGGCCACTCTGGAGACAGTGGAAATATCCATATCAATCCGCTCGGCAATATCCTTCAAGATCATAGGCCTGAGTTTGGTCTCGTCACCGTCCAAGAAAAACTCATATTGAAAATCCAGAATCGCCTGCATGGTTTTCAGCAAAGTTTGCTGCCGCTGCTTGATGGCATCAATAAACCATTTTGCGGCATCCAGCTTTTGCTTGACAAAGGAAACCGTCTCTTTCAGTTTTTTGTCCTTTTTGTCACTTTTGTCATAGGCACTGAACATTTCAGAGTATGACCTGCTCACCCTGAGTTCAGGTGCATTTTTAGCATTTAAGGAGATCTCAAACTTGCCGTTGACATTTTGAAGGATAAAGTCCGGCAAAATGTATTGGGTCCTGATCATACCATCTGATACCCCTCCTGGCTTGGGGTTCAATCGTGTGATAAGATGCACCACCTCTTTCAGCATCTCCTCATCCACATGACACTTCTTTTGGATCTTGTCATAATGCTTTTTGATAAATTCGTCAAAACAATGCTGGATCACAAATATGGCCTGCTGAACAATGTTATCTTGATGGTGTTCCTTCCGCTCCAATTGGATAATGAGGCATTCCTGAAGGTTTCTGGCTGCAATGCCGGGAGGGTCAAAAGATTGAATTTTCACAAGTATCTCCTCCAGCTCATCCAGATCGGTTTCCACGTTCTGGCTAAATGCAAGATCATTCACAATGGCCTCCAAATCCCTGCGGATATAGCCATCACTTTCAATACTCCCAATTAGCTGCTTTCCTATTATTTTTTGCCTTTCATTCAGTTTAAGGAAGTTGAGCTGGGAAACAAGCTGCTCATGAAGGGAAACCCCACTGGAGATTGGGATTTCTCTCTCTTCCTCATCGTTGCCATAGTTACCGTCACCTTGCATTTTGTACCCACCGTATTCATCATTGAGGTATTCCTCGATGTTGATGTCCTTATCCTCTTTGGCCTCTCCGGTATCCATGCTGTCTGGAAACTCCTCTGTATTGGTATCAGGCTCTTCTTCCCTGCCCTCTTCCAGGGCTGGGTTTATCTCCAGTTCCTCCTCAATCCTTGTCTCCAGTTCTGCAGTAGGTACTTGGAGCAATTTTATAAATTGGATTTGCTGTGGAGAAAGTTTTTGAGATAATATCTGGTTTAAATTCAGTTTTTGCATAAAATCGTACAGGGCATAAAATGTTAGGTAGTTGATCTTAAAGTTGGCATTGCCTACGAATAGGCAAATTGATCTTCAAATTTAGGAAATAAGATCAAAATTTTGATAAAAAGCTTATTATATCGTTTTTTTGCACTTTGTTTTTCCCTGAGAAAGCGGAAATTGACTATTAACAACTACCATCAACATATAAAATTCAGAAAATGGCGTTTAACAAAAGGATCAAAATCAACACCATGATAAAACATGGAAAGGTGGAAGATGCAGTCACTCTCATGGGTTGGGTTCGCACCAAAAGAAGCAACAAGCACGTCACCTTTATCGCCCTAAATGACGGGTCATGTATACAAAATTACCAAATTGTAGCTGATCCCAACGCCATTTCTGAGGAAACGCTGAAAAAGGTCAACACCGGAGCCTGTATAAAAGCCATAGGGAAAGTGGTGGCTTCCCAGGGAAGCGGGCAGGTCACCGAGCTTTTGGCCGAAGAAATCCAGGTACTCGGAGAGGCTGATGCAGAAAAATACCCCATTCAGCCCAAAAAGCACTCCATGGAGTTTCTACGGGAAAACGCCCATCTGCGTATGCGCACCAATACTTTTGCGGCCATTTTCCGTGTGAGGCACCATCTTGCCTTTGCCGTCAACGAGTATTTTCATAAGAAGGGTTTTTTCCTAATCCATACTCCCATCATCACTGCCTCTGACGCAGAGGGTGCAGGCGAAACATTTAGGGTGACTAACCTGGACCTGAAAAACCCCCCAAAAACTGAGGAAGGGCAAATAGATTTTGCTCAGGACTTTTTCGAAAGGGAAACCAACCTGACCGTGTCCGGGCAATTGGAAGGGGAGCTAGCAGCACTCGCCTTATCTGAAATCTACACCTTTGGCCCCACATTCAGGGCTGAAAACTCCAATACTACCAGGCATCTGGCCGAATTTTGGATGATCGAACCTGAAATGGCCTTTTATGACGCTGAAGATAACCAGAATTTAGCTGAGGAATTTCTGCAATACATCATTTCCTACGCCTTAGAAAACTGCAAAGATGACCTGGAGTTTTTGGATAAAAGAGCCGAAGAGGAGGAAAAAGGCAAAAAGGCGGAATTGAGGAGCGAAATGGGGCTGATTGAAAGGCTTAAGTTCGTTACTGAAAATGAGTTTGTTAGAATTTCTTATACAGAGGCCCTTGAAATCCTCCGGGAATCCAAGCCAAACAAAAAGAAAAAATTTGCTTTCCCCATCACAGACTGGGGTACTGACTTACAGTCTGAACATGAAAGGTACCTTGTAGAAAAACACTTCAAAAAACCCGTGATTCTGTTTGATTACCCCAAGGCCATCAAATCCTTTTACATGAAACAAAATGATGACGGTAAAACTGTGGCTGCCATGGATATCCTTTTTCCGGGTATAGGTGAAATCGTAGGGGGCTCGCAAAGGGAGGAAAGACTAGATAAGCTGGTGGAAAGAATGAAGGAACTTGGTATCAGCAGAGAAGAGATGTGGTGGTACCTGGACACCCGCAAATTCGGCACCACTCCACATGCCGGCTTTGGACTCGGCTTTGAGCGAATGGTGCAATTCGTAACAGGCATGGGAAATATCAGGGATGTGATCCCCTTCCCAAGAACCCCCGGAAACGCGGAATTTTAATTATTATGGCCACAGTTTAAAAATTGTGGCCTTCTTTTTGTCCTACATCCAAAAATTTTCTAAATTGTTAGTGTATGGACAAATTTTTGAAATTTCTAAAAACCGAAGCTGTTGGAGGACATATCATCCGGTTTTCATTGGCCGGCCTTCTGCTTTTTGGTGGTTTCACCAAAATGAAGCTGATCGGAGAAATGGACTTTAATATTTTCTGGGCCGTATTTGTAGCAGCAATTGAAACCATAGCCGCAATAGGACTATTGGTACATTATAAAAGACCCGTTTATGGAATGATAGGGGGAGCTTTAGCATTGCTTTCAATACTACTCAGGTTACTTTTTTCTCTCAATTGGGTAAGAGATAAAGTGCTTCATTCAGACTCCTTTTGGAGTGCCCTGAATGCCTTCCTGGGCATCTATAACAATGGCTTGTTTCACATAACTTTACTGCTGGGTGCAGCCATCTATTGCCTTGGAAGTTCGTATAAAAACTATATCAGAGAAAGGATCACCCAACCTTGGCCTCACTAATTTAATTCACGTCCAGCTCCAGAAATGTTGCTGGCAAAGCCTCAATCACATCTGAGGCCAGTATCCCTTTTCTCTTATCCCTAGCGGCAATTTCCCCTGCCAGCCCATGGTGAAATACACCTGCAATTGCAGCATTTGCCGATGAATAACCCTGCCCTAAAAATGAAGTAATTATCCCGGTAAGTGCATCCCCTGTTCCCCCAGTCCCTAAATAAGGGGTTCCGCTACTATTGAAGTATTGTTCACCATTTGGGAGATTGATACAGGTGAAGGCCCCCTTGAGCACCAAGATGCATTTATGATCCATGGCAAAACTTTTTGCCAATTTCAACCGCTGAATATGATCCTCACAAGGCCCCGCCAACCTTTCAAACTCCTTGAGATGGGGGGTAAGTACCCTGCCTTCTAAATATCCGTACCAGTCTTTATTTGCAGATAACAGGTTCAGGGCATCAGCATCCAATACCATGGGTTGCTGATAAGTTTTGAGTACATAATCCAAAAGCTCACTCGCTTTGCCCCCCTGCCCCATCCCCGGGCCCACTCCCAAGGCATCAAATGCAGAGGCGTCCAATGGGAGCGAAACCTCTCTTTCCCCGGTACCCGGCACCACCATCGCCTCAGGAATATTGCTTTGGATGATTTCCACACCACAGGAAGGACAAAAGGTGGAAACTAATCCTGCACCCGCCCTTAGCGCTGCCTTGGTCGTTAGTAGAATGGCGCCAATTTTCCCGTAACTCCCCCCAATAAGCAAAACCTTTCCAAAATCCCCCTTATGACTGAATGTATGAAAGTTTTTGTGCAGTGGTTTCACCATATCTGGCCCCACCCAATATTTTTTTTGGTCCACGTCCTTAAGCACATCCATGGCTATGCCGATATCCTTCACCACCAATTTTCCGGTATACCTTGCATGCTCGGGCAGCAATAATGAAAATTTGGGGAACTGAAAAGATACCGTATACGTGGCCTCAACCGCATCACCTTCTATCAGGCTGTCAGAAGGCAACCCTGAAGGCATATCCACACTTACTACAGTAGATTTACGTTGATTTATTTGCTTTACTAACTCCTTATATACCCCCTCTAGGGGGCGGTTTATCCCTACCCCAAACAGGGCGTCTATAAGCACTTCCTTTTCGGAGCTTTCAGCACTATAGACCTCATAAGGAATAAAATGCACCTTTTCAGGCAAAAGGTTTCTGTTGATATTGAAATCCTGAGAGGCCTTGGAAAGATCACCGAGGTAAACCACTTGTACCCTGTACCCACTCTTCCATAACAACCTGGCTATGGCCACACCATCTCCACCATTGTTACCGGTACCCACAAAAATGCATATCCTCATATCGGTAGAAAAAAGCTGAAGAAACCAATCAGAAAATGCCACTGCAGCCCTTTCCATTAGTTGGGTAGAGGTTATTTGCGCATGGTTTATATAGGCTTCATCAATTTCCTTAACCAATTTCCCAGAGACTATCTTTTGCATGGAGTTCGTGTTTTTGGTGTTGTTTTACTTCCCCAAAAGCCATTCCAGCTTTCCAGATTTGAGCAAAACAATGAACAAACCTAATAGAGATGGGATCCATCAATTAGAACATGGATAAAAAGAAACCTGGCCCATCATGCAAAAAGAGATGCATAGACCTCCACGTCCTTTGAAATTGCCGAAAGTATCCGTTGCGGGGGAATACTGGGGTCCTTATGCCCATGCTCTGCTCCCCCCAGATCATATTCCACGTGCAGAATCTTAGGCATTTGCTCATCTTCCCAATGGGGGTGTTCTTTGAGCAGCTCAAACTTCACATTCCCATCACCCAAAGGCACATTTACAGGTACATCTCCTGTACCCTTAGGATTTCCCCACACAAAATCTTTAAGGTCGAAGCTTTTAATTTTATCTTTCACTAGGTGAAAAACATTCTCATATGAGCGAAACCCCTCCACTGTGGCATGCCTCAGGTCGAATTGTATACCTATGTGATTGGGATCTATGTCTTCTAGCATGTGGTAGATTTCCCAAACCGACCCTCCTATTCTGGCACCCGCATGGTTTTGATAATGGCCTGTAACCCCGTACTTGTCGTGCAACTCGGCAGCTTTTTTTAATTGCCCGTTCAGCTTTTTGAGCTCCCCCATGATGTCCTTGGATTGAAAACTAAGGTAGCCCATTCGATAATGCTGAATCCCTTCCCCGGAAAGCGTCTTGAGAAATTCCTCCATTTCTTGCATACGGTTTACATTCATGTTGGTGGTGAGGACTGGTGTATGTAAACCCAAATTCTCACTTTCCGCAATGATTGCCGGAAGCTTAGCGGCCATTTCATTCACATCAAAAAAACCATTTTCCCTTACCGGCAAGTCAACCCCCGAAAACCCCATATCCTGTACTGCCCTGGGCACATCCTCCAGGGGTAACCATTGTAGTACTTTTGTAAATAGGTAAAAAGGTTGGGGACCATTTTTTTGATACAGCATTTCTGCTGAAGCGCTGCTGGTAAAAACATTGGTGGAAAACAGGGCTCCTGATAACAGGGCGACTTGCTTACATGCCTCTCTTCGGTTCATTTTAGGTTCATTTGATTTTCACCCAATATACCAATTTTCTGAAAACACTACCCACCCTTAAAGGACTTTAATCCACTGTAGAAAATTCATATATTATCTCAAGGGCGGGATCCAGGGACATGCTGCCGGGGTTTAGGCCTGGTTCACCTTCCGGAACCGGTATGCCCAAATCCTCAAAGTAAGTCTCCCACACGGGGAAAAGTTCTTGGGTATCGGGGTCTTTAAAGGTCATTGGGCTTACTTCGAAAACCGGATGCCCAAGATTAGCCTTCATAAAGGCCACATGGATTAGTTCTGAACAATAATAGGCGTCGTTAAAAAAATCAAAGGCATGGTCATACGGTTTTCCTATCAACGTTTTCCCCACCTTTACAGCATTCCTTATCAATGGACGATGAGGTTCCTTGAGACGGCCTACCACCACCTTAGGTTCACCATCAGGGGTTAAATTCCTCAATAAAAAAGTATCCAGTGGGGTCAAGGTCACACCCGAGGAAATGGCTTCCAAGACCATCCAATCCATTCCCATTTTAACTAGTAAACCGTTGTGCGAAAATCCCCTGCCTTCATATCCATTGGTCACTTTCCTGATGGCATTACAAAAATCTCCACATTCTCCGTCTTGAAACAGAATATCCCCTTCTTTCCAGTCCATTTTGGAAGCACTATTATCACAACCTAAAAGCCCTAGTGCATACAAACTTATACCTATAATCCATTTAAACTTGCTCATGCTCAAATTAAAAAGAAAAACAACAAGGACACAGCAAGTACTAAGATCATTCGCTTAGCCTTTTCCTTTTGTTCAGGGGCTACTTTTCTGCGCCTCACCACCAATACAGCCATACTCATGGACAGCAATTGAGCGCCTATCCCTACACCGGTAAGTAAACTGATCCTTGTAGAAACATTTGGCTCAATATAGAAGGCCATTAAGGGTATAACGGCACATATGATCCCGAAAACACCCAAGTAAAAGGCCCTGGCCAGTAATTTTTGCTCCGAAATATCTACCCACTTCATCTTTTCCTTTTTCTCTTTTCCTCAAAATACGCCTTCAAATCCACCAAGGATTTGGCATTCAATGTCATATCCGGTGTAAGCCCTCCTTTTCTGCCTACCAAAACCCCGTATTTCATATCTGAAAAACCTTCGGTGGTGTGTGCGTCTGGGTTGATGGAAAGCATCACTCCTTTTTCCAAAGCATATTGTACCCATCGCCAATCCAGGTCCAATCTCCAAGGGTTGGCATTAATCTCAATCGCCACACCGTATTTGGAACAGGCCTCAATGATGGCCTTGTGATCAATGGGATAACCTTCTCTCCTTAACAACAACCTTCCGGTGGGATGTCCTAAAATAGTGGTGTAAGGGTTCTGAATAGCCTTTAATAACCTAGCCGTGGCTTTTTTCACATCCATACTTAATCCTGAATGTATGGAAGCAACCACATAGTCAAAGGTTTGCAATACCTGATCCGGATAATCTAATGACCCATCCATGAGAATGTCACTTTCTATGCCTTTAAAAATCTTAAACGGTACTAGTTCCTCGTTCAATCGATCAATTTCGAGCAATTGCTTTTGCACCCTTTCTTCATTCAACCCATTGGCGTAAAAAGCAGACTGACTATGATCAGCCATACCCAGGTAAGAAAAGCCCTGTGCTTTGCAAAATTCGGCCATTTCTCTTAAAGTGTGCTTACCATCGCTGTAAGTGGAATGGTTATGCAGAGGGCCTTTAAGGTCTTCCTCTGTCAGGAGTTGGGGAAGGTTGTTGTTTTTGGCAGCTTCCCATTCAAAATGCCCCTCTCTAAGCTCTGCCGGGATATATTGACTCCCCACAGATGCATAGGCAGCCCTCTCAGTTTCAAATTTTTCGGTGCGCACCACCTCCAGCCACGTTCTTTGCTCATCCACCAAGGTTAAAAGGTGCCCTCTGGACGCAGTCCTTAAAAGGCACTCCCGCACAAATTCATCAGGCTTGACCATCCAAACCGTGAGAGGAATCTGAGCCCCAAGTTGCCCCCCCCAACGGTAGGGACTGGAAATTCTAAGTTGCTTATCCAAGCTTGAGAGCTGGTCAATTTTATGGTGAGCTGCATCGTTATCTGATACAGCCAAAACCACCTCCACCTGCTCCAAAACTTCCAGTTTCCTTGCAAAGTCCCCCACCATAAGGACATTATCCTTTCCAAAAGTGTTTTCTAATTGACCCAGGAATTCCTCTACGGCATGATCAATGTCTGCATAAAGAAACTTACCAAGGTTTGCGCCAATAAACTCAAGGGCAGAAATTATGCTGTTTTGAGTTTTTTCACCAAAGCCTTTAAGTTGAGCCACCTGGCCTGACTGGCATGCCTCCATAAGTTCATGCGTGGAGGTAATACCAAGTTCTTTCCACAGTGTCTTGATCTTCTTGGGCCCCAACCCTTTGATCTGAAGCACTTCTAATATGCCCTCTGGAGTCCTTTCCAACAATTCCTCCAACAATGTATGGGTACCTGTACTGATCAGCTCTTGTATAACGGTGGCCAAACTTTTCCCGATACCATTTATTTCTTGTAAGGATTCGTATGCCAATTCAGCTAGCACAGGCGCATCTCTTTCAAGGGTGTTGACGGCATTCTGGTAACCCCGTATCTTAAACACATTCTCTTCATGAAGCTCCATGAGCTGAATGGTTAGTTTAAGAATTTTAATGATTTGCTTATTATCCAAGATTAATGGGAGTTCTCATAATTAAAACACAAATGTCCATAATATTTGTTTTAAAATAAAATGATAACACTTAACTTAAGAAGAACTAAGGGCAGAAAGACCATTCAAAGGGGTACAGAAAAAAACTAAAGAGATTTAGGCTTGCTTACACCCTAAAACCCTGTGCAAATCGTTGTTAAACTACCGGTAAACCAACACATGAATTACTGGCTATTCAAAACAGAACCATCATCCTATTCCTTAGAGGATTTAAGGGGAAAAAGGGAGGACGTTTGGGACGGTGTGAGGAATTTCCAAGCCCGTAATTATCTGCAAAAAATGAATTTAGGGGACAGGATTTTTGTTTATCATAGTGGAAAACAAAAATCCATTGTGGGAATGGCCAAGGTGACTAAAACCGCTTTCCCGGATCCAAGTGCGGCAGAAATTGACCGATGGCTTGCCGTGGGCATCGCCTATGAGTGTCACTTCAGCAAGGAACTCAGCCTGAATTCCATCAAGTCCTTGCCCGCACTTAAAGAATTACTTCTTATTAAGCAACCAAGGCTATCCGTAATGCCAGTAGAAAAAGACCACGCCGACTGGTTGTTAAACCATTTGAAAAATGAAAAAACTGAGTTGCTTTAGCTTGATATGGCTCTTCGCTGCTGTGGGTATGGCATTAAGCCAGGTGCAATTCACTCAAAGAATGGAGGTGGAGACTCAATGGTACGATGATGACTTCATCGTACTTCCTACCGAATATGGCCTGGTGGGTTTCAGGGTGGTGAATGACAAAACCCAAAGCAGAGGAAATATTTTTCAGTATGTGGTGGCTGATTTTCAGCTCAACCAAGATGACCTACAGGAATTGTCAATAAAAGAGAATTTTGACCTTTTGGGCTTTGACATGCATGAAAGTCACCTATACGTGTTATTTCAGAAAGGACCCACCTATAGTAATGAGCGAAAAATCCTGGAAATCAACTTAGAGACCAAACAAATCGAGGAAACCTCCTTGAACAGTGTGCTGAACCTAGATTTGCAAGACTTTTTGGTCTTCAACAATAAGGCAGTTTTCATGTGTACTTTTGAGTACCGCCCCGTAATCCAAATATTGGACTTAAAAAGCAAGGGTGTGGTAACTGTCCCCGGGGTCTTTGAGAAGGATGCCAAAGTGCTACAGATGAGAAAGGATCCCGAGCTCAACCTGTTTGATGTATTGATGAGCAGGCGGGACATGTATAAGAAAAAAATCGTCACCATCCTTACCTATGATTTGACGGGCAATAAATTACGGGAGGTCAAAATTGATGATTTGGACGATCCATCCATGGAAATTGTGGAAGGATTGTTAACCTCTTCTTATGACTATAAACAAGCGCTAATTGGCCCCTTTGGACTAAGGAAGAAGGAAGCCTATCAAGGCATTTACTTCACAAAAATCAATGAGTTTGGGGAGTATAGGAATAATTTTTACACGGTCTCAGATTTCGAGAATTTTTACAATTACCTACCTGAAAAGACCCGGGAGAGGAGATTAAGGGCCCTGGAAAAAGACATGGAGAAAGGAAAAAACACACCAATCCGCAACGTAGTGGTCACCAGGGAAGTGACGGATTTGGGAGGTGCTTTTTTAGTATATAACGATCATTTTGTTTCCTCCTCTTCAAGATACGTCCCGAGAGACGGTATGTACGCCAGTAACTTTTATAGAATGAACCCCATGATGATGGGAGGCTTTGGGCATTTATATAACCCCATGTGGATGGATCCCCGGTTCCGAACTAGCAATGTCACCCAACAATACAAGTTCCTTTCCGCTCAGTTCCTACTATTGGATAATGAAGGCAAGATATTATGGGACAACTCTTTATCCCTCAACAACATAAGTAAAGCAGACCCTGGCAAATTTGGAGAAGTTAGCTTTGATGGCAGCAATCTCTTCTATGCCTATCTGGAAGGAGATCAGATCATGTTGAGCCAGTTCAGGAATGGTGAACTGGTATTAGAGAACGAACCCTTTGAAATTGAATTGGTCGACGAGAATGAAAGGATCAAGGACACCAAGGATTCCAGCCTACAGTTGATTTGGTGGTACGATGAATATTACCTGCTTACCGGGAAACAAAAAATCAGGTACCAGAACAAAGAAGGACGTGAACAAGTAAAAGATGTGAATTTTTTCACTAAAATTAAAGTGGTAGACTTGATCTGATGCCTTAAAAGAAAGCATGTAGGCAAATATTTCTATATTTGTGTTCACGTTTTCGACATGCAGAAAAGACTCGTTTTAGATCAGACACAGCTTAACATTATACTCAGTAGGTTTTGCTATCAGCTGATAGAAAACCATAACGACTTCGACAACACGGTATTACTGGGGCTTCAGCCCAGAGGCTCTTTGGTATTGGACAGATTAATTGAGCGGCTAAAACAGATTACCTCCAGCCCGGTGTTACATGGGTATTTGGATGCCACCTTCCACAGGGACGATTTCAGGCGCAGGGATTTGCCGCTAAGGGCCAATGAAACAAAGATTGATTTTTTGATTGAAAACAAAAAAGTGGTTTTGGTGGACGATGTACTCTATAAGGGACGTTCGGTGCGTGCGGCAATGGACGCCATGATTGCATTTGGCAGACCGCAAAAGGTAGAGCTAATGGTGCTGATAGACCGGAAATACACCAGGGATTTCCCTATCAAACCTGATTATTACGGCCGACAAGTCAATACCCTGGAAAGCCAATACGTAAGTGTGGAGTGGAAATCTCAAGGGTTTGAAAAAGACGCCATTTGGATCACTGAAAAGTCACAGAAAAAATAATATGCAATCATTTAGCGCCAGGCATTTATTGGGGATCAAAGATATCAGCTCTACGGATATAGAAACAATTTTTGAGACCGCCGACAATTTTAAGGACGTTTTGAACAGGCCTATCAAAAAAGTGCCCTCCTTAAGGGACATCACCATCGCCAATGTCTTTTTCGAAAACTCCACCCGAACCCGCCTTTCCTTCGAGTTGGCGGAAAAAAGGCTATCAGCAGACACCATAAATTTTTCCTCTAGCAACAGCTCAGTGAAAAAGGGAGAAACTCTCGTGGACACCGTCAACAATATCCTGGCAATGAAAGTGGACATGGTCGTAATGCGGCATAGTAGTCCAGGGGCTCCACATTTTCTTTCCAGGCACATACAGGCCAATATTGTGAATGCCGGAGACGGAACCCACGAACATCCTACTCAGGCACTTTTGGACGCATTCAGTATCCGGGAAAAACTGGGAGATGTGACAGGAAAAAAAGTAGCCATCATTGGGGATATCCTCCATTCCAGAGTGGCACTTTCCAATATATTCTGCCTTCAGAAATTGGGGGCCGAAGTCATGGTATGTGGCCCAATCACTTTATTGCCGAAATATATCAGCAGTCTAGGTGTAAAAGTGGAACTGGATGTGAAAAAAGCCTTGGAATGGTGTGATGTGGCAAATGTGCTGCGCATTCAGTTAGAAAGGCAACAAATCAAATATTTCCCATCCCTTAGGGAGTATTCCCTCTACTATGGTATCAACAAGCAATTATTAGATCAGCTGGACAAAACCATAGTAATCATGCACCCTGGCCCCATAAACCGGGGAGTGGAATTGAACTCAGATGTGGCAGATTCAGAACATTCCATAATTCTGCAACAAGTGGAAAACGGGGTTGCCATTCGGATGGCAGTGCTCTATTTATTGGCTAGCGCCAAATAAAAAAACCCAGCTTACTGGGTTTTTTTTCCTTTTGATTTAATTCCTGATAAAGTAAGGGCCATGATCGCCCCTCCTATAACCAGTATGATCAGGTTCCCCCAAACATACCCTCTTCCATAGTCAGCCAATTTGCCATAATCTCCCAGCAAAGGAAAAAGCTGGTATAAAGCGGCAATTGAGATGATCAGGCCGAGGAAAAATAGGGCCTTTTTTACCAACACTCCTAAACTATCTTTTTACAAAGGTGGTAGTTGGAGAATAAATCCCGAATGTAAGGGCATTGATTAACCCGTCCACAAAGGTATGTTGAATGGTAACCTCATAGTCGGTTGCATTTCCTGCCATTTCATTTACATCAGAGACGGAAATGGGGGCCAGGCCGTAAATAAGGTAATGGTTCATTTTTTTAGTCTCTATACCCGTTTGAGGACCGTCTCCAACTGTCCAGGTATATGTGTAACAAGAACTAGTGCCCAGCGCAAATAAAAGTACCAATGCGAGGTTTAATACAGATTTTCTCATAACGATAAAAGGTTTTATTTTAATTACTTAACAATTGAACCAAAGGTAATGAATAATTGAGAAGATTGTTAGGTTCAAAAAGCCATAAATAGCAATATAGTGCCCAGGGTTTTATTTTTAATATCAGCGAGTGAGTATTTACCCCATTTGAATGAGGATTTGTTTGACCAAAGCCCATAAAAATATCCGGTTTTTGTGCCCAAATGATTAAATTGCAGGAAATATTTGCAGAAAAAAGTTAGCGTTGATGATATATAACTCAATCATTGAAACCATAGGAAATACTCCACTAATAAGACTCAATCGGCTGAACAAAGGTATAAAGGGAGAAATTCTCGTGAAGGTGGAATACTTCAACCCCGGGAACTCGGTAAAAGACCGTATGGCAATAAAAATGCTTGAAGATGCTGAAAAAGAGGGTGTTATTAAGCCAGGTGGCACCATAATAGAGGGCACCAGTGGGAACACTGGCATGGGGCTGGCATTGGCAGCCATCTCCAAAGGCTATAAGTGTATTTTCACTATGGCCGACAAACAATCAAAGGAAAAAATCGATATCTTAAAAGCTGTGGGAGCAGAGGTTATCGTTTGTCCTACCAATGTTTCCCCAGATGATCCTAGGTCATATTATTCGGTGGCCAGAAAACTCAACCAGGATATACCAAACTCTTTTTACCCTAATCAATACGACAACCTTTCTAATTGGAGGGCACATTATGAGACTACAGGCCCTGAAATTTGGAGGGACACTGAGGGGAAGGTCACCCATTTTGCCGCCGGTGTGGGAACCGGGGGCACTATGACAGGCACATCCAAGTTTCTCAAAGAAAAAAACAGCGAAGTGGTGGCAGTGGGCATAGATACCTATGGTTCTGTTTTCAAAAAATACAAGGAGACTGGCATTTTCGATGAGAATGAAATCTATCCTTACCTCACCGAAGGCATAGGAGAGGACATCCTACCCAAAAATGTAGACTTTGATTTGATTGACCATTTTGTGAAGGTCACGGACAAGGATGCCGCTGTAATGACCCGTAGGCTTAGCAGAGAAGAAGGTCTTTTTGTGGGCTGGTCTTGTGGTTCTGCAGTCCATGGAGCATTGGAGTATGCCAAAATACATTTGAAGGAGGGCGATCTCATGGTGATTTTATTACCAGACCACGGCACCCGCTACCTGGGAAAAGTCTATAATGATGATTGGATGCGTAACCACGGTTTCTTGGAAGATAAAAATTTTGGTACAGCGAGAGACATCATAACCTCAAGAGAGGGGGCGTACGAGCTTTTGGTGGTAAACAGAGATTCCAGGGTAAGTGAAGCCATCACAATGATGAACAACAAAAGTGTATCACAGATACCAGTCATGGAAAATGGACATGTGGTAGGAAGTATCACTGACAACAAATTACTTCACAAAATCATACAAGACCCTTCCTTAAGGGATGCCCAAGTGGCGGATGTAATGGAAGAAAGTATGAAGTTTGTGGCATTGGATAGTACATTAGATGTGTTGTCCAGTATGGTGGATAAAGAAAAAGCGGTATTAGTAAGGGATGACCATCACCAAATCCATATCATCACCAAGCATGATATCCTAGCTGCCATGACCCATTAAAACAGCCTATTCCTCCCTACTATCCTACCATGAACAAAGAAAAACTTAAGCAGCTTACCTTACAGAGGCATGATTTTGATATATCGGAAATATTAAAAAAATCTTGGGAAATGTTTAAAGCCTACCCCGGGTTTTCCATGGGGTATGCACTCTTTATTCTCTCCATACAATTCCTGTTTCTGATTTATATACCAGATTTCATTTTGGTCTTCACCCTATTCCTGGCCGGCCCGTTATTTGCGGGGTTTTTCTTGGTTGCCAATAAAATTTCTCAGGGAGAAAGTTTAGAATATCCTGACTACTTCAAGGGCTTTCAATATTATATCCCCTTAGTTCTAGTTTGGTTGGTACGCCAGGTATTGGTTTCCATTGGGCTCATCGCCTTCGTGATACCCGGCATCTATTTAATGGTGTCCTACATGTTTTCCATGCTCGCAGTGTTATTTTTTGGGTACGATTTTTGGAACTCCCTTGAATTTAGTAGAAAATTGGTCCATCGTAATTGGTTGAAATTCTTTCTGTTTGGATTGTCATTAGCATTACTTAACTTAGCAGGTGTATTGCTATTTATTGTGGGTTTGGCTGTAACCCTACCCATCACCTATTATGCAATCTATTTAGTTTTCGAATCCATTTCGAAAGGGGCACTTCAGGAAGAATGATCCATTAAAATTTGTTATTTTAAGGCATTATGGTATTCAACACCAGAATAAAAGTTATCATAGGATTTATTTTGGCAGTCATGCTGATCATAGGCGTGAGTACCGTTACCTATCTCAACGTAAATAATCTACTGGGCTCTGTGGAATCCTTATCAGTGCCTAATGAGAAACTGAGAGAACTCAACTACCTTCTTGCTGATGTCTATCAATTGGACAAAACCAGGTATGTGAATGCCGAACATTCCGATAGCGCTAAGGATGATCAGGTGGATTATATATCAAAAATCCACCACCGAATAGCCTCCCTGAAAACAAAGGCGAAGGATGCGGAAGAAAAGTCCAAAATCGAAAGTATAGGTTTTAACGTCACCCAACTCATGGAGGTCCACAATGGCCTGGAGGAGGTGAAACAAAACCTCTTGAAACGTAACTTTAGTAGGGAGGCCCTGAATAACATAGAAAGGAAAATACGTAGAAAGGAAGAACTAGGCAAGCTCCAAAACCTTGGTAGAATGAGGGCAGGTGCCAATCCGGGGAATGGAGTCAGGCAAAAAGCCACCCTTGGTGATTCTACCCAGCAGGAGCAAAATCAGAAACCCTTGCTACAGGGGATCGATAAGCAACAAATGGCTGACTTGATGAACCTGATGAGGGTAAACATCAACCGTAAGGGCCAGCAAACCAAAGAAAGGATCACCTCTTCGGACTCCATCATATATGCCATAAGGAACATCGTAATGGATATCAACAATGAAGAGCGGTACCTAAGGTCTAAATTGGCAGCCATGGAATTTGACCTGACCAATAAAAATAAGGACCTCATTATTAATATTCAGGAAATCATTACGGCCCTTCAACAAGAAGCCGTGGAGGAATCCCAAGATGAGAACGCCGCCGCCATCTCCCTGGCCAACCGATTTTCCACCATGCTTGGCGTACTTACCCTCATTGGTATTTTTGGTGCTTTCGGCTTCGTGTATACAATAGTAAGGGAAATCAACCAGTCTGAAAGCTATCAGTCCAAATTGAAAGAGGCCAAGGAGCGTTCGGATAATTTGGCAAAGGCAAAACAAGACTTTTTGGCCAACATGAGTCATGAAATTAGAAACCCCCTCCATGTAATTCAGGGATATAGTGAAGCCCTGAGAAAGACGACTTTGGAACCTAAGCAAAAAGAGTTTGTGTCCATGATCAGGTTCTCCTCCGAGACGCTTTTGGGCATTGTGAATGACATACTGGATTTTTCCAAACTGGAAGCGGGAAAGATTAAGATTGAACTGGCACCATTTGACCCCAACAAACTTTTTCTTAACATTAAACGCCTCTTTGACCAAAAGGCTTTTGAAAAAGATCTTCGTGTGAATTTAAACTTAGCCTTGACACGAGACAAATGGCTTATCGGAGACCAATTACGTATTAAGCAGATCCTGAACAACCTGCTTTCGAATGCGATTAAGTTTACCGATAAAGGGGAAATCAATATATTTATCAGGAACAACGCAAGTACCCTGACCATAGAAGTGGAAGATTCCGGAATGGGAATGAACCAAGAAACGAAGAAAAAACTGTTTTCGGCCTTCCAACAAGGCGATGATTCCATTACCAGGAAATTTGGTGGTACCGGCCTAGGTCTAGCTATTGTGAAACGACTGGTGGACCTCCAAAAAGGGAAAATAGAGTTTAAAAGCGAACCGGACAAGGGCACTGTCTTTACGGTGTACCTTCCCACACAAATCACCGAGCCCGGCCTAGTGGCATCCGATATTTTGGAAAACCAATACTCCCTAAAAGGGCTACATGTGCTATTGGTGGATGATGACCCCATTGGATTGAAATTCACTGACTTTTTACTTTCCCAATTAGGTGCAAAAGTTACCCAGTATATAGGGGGAGTGGAACTTAGGGACAGATTAACGGATGATGACCGGTATGACCTCGTTCTTTTGGATATACAGATGCCTGAGGTCAGCGGATACGATGCCTTGAAAATTATTAAAGGTAAACCGCATTTAAAAAATGTCCCGGCCATTGCACTCACTGCAAATGTATTTGCCAAGGACAAAGAGAAATTGGAGGCTGCTGGATTTGATGGCCTGGTGCTTAAGCCCTTTAAGGAAAGTGACCTGTTAACCGAAATTGTGAAACTGGTAAATTTATCACCGGTAAAAGCTTCCAACGGCATTAAAGAGCCTTTGATCAGTGAAGATAGCCCCTTCTATGACCTTTCTGAATTAAGCAGGTTTTGCATGGGAGACGAAACAATTTTATTCGAGATTGTCAGTGATTTTTATTCACATACTTGCATTGACCTGCTGAAAATCAATAAAGCAGTGGATCAACAAGATTATGAGACGGTGAAATCTATTGCCCATCAACTGAACTCAAGGCTTGCTCAATTGAAGATTTCTGCCTGTAGCATTGCCCGGGGCATAGAATCGGATATCAAAAAGGACAATACCGATAATATTCAAGAAAAAGTCTGGCAACTAACCGAAATCGTCCATCAGGTACTGGATAAGATGTCGAAAGATTATGAAGGGCTGTTAACCCAGTAAAGCGAGCTAGTCTCAACATTTATAATTTAAAAAGCACCCAGCAACAGGCTTCCCTGCTCAATGGTTCCTCAATTTTTCTATTAGTTGTCCTTTATTCAAGTCCGATCGGCCTTTTATACCTATTTCTTTGGCGCGCTGGTAAAGCTCCTCTTTCGTCCACTCTTCATAAGGAGCAGCCTTTCCTCCTTTATGTCCTGCTTCTTGGCTATCTGTATTAGCAATTCTAGCTGATTTTTCCTTGCTGTAACCTTGATCCCTCAGGGCCTCATACTGGGACTCATTTTTTATGCTTGGCCTTTTGTCTTTACCCATAGTTTTTTCTCGTTTAGGTTAGGATTTCCTTCTATATTCATCGCTCTCACTGCTCCATTCCCTCTCCGACTGATTGCCACGCAAGAGATCGTCCTTGGCTTTTTCCCCTGGTTTTTCCTTTTTAGGGTGTTTTTTTTTAGGTCCTTTGCCGTCCTGTGCTTCCTTTTGTGCTTTTTTGAAAGCATTGTCATCAAACTTCTGATTTTCTTCTTCGGGAATATTATTTTTTGGCTTTACCATGTGTTAAATATTTTATTGATAAAAGCACATAAACCGTTCCAAAATTGGTGCCCTATTGTCACCTTTCATCTGTTTATAATTTGTTTTTCAGCGGTCAGATGGAATCTCGCTTTGATAATCATCCCTCTGTGTGAGGTTCTCCTCATGCTCGATTTCATGTGTTTATGTTTTCTTTTCAGCGGTCATTACCTGTCCCGAACTTGTTTCGGGAACTTGTCCCGTACCGAAGGTCGGTGGAATCTCGCAATGATAATCATGCCACTTGACGTGCTCGTCATGCCCTGACTGCCGTCAGGACAGGCTCGATTTCATCAAAAATGATTTGGTAATCCTTCCCCTTAAGGATATATTAGCCTGTTAAACCACGCAAAATATTTTTTGCGATGGTATGTTCACGTTAATTCCAAGTAAGATAAATAGCATACAGAGGAAATAGATTCATCCAACCATGACCGGAAGTTCAAGAAGAAAATTTATCAAAAGTTCCCTTTTGGGTTTAGGTTCCATCGCCATAGTGCCCAGACATGTACTTGGCAAGGGATTCTTAGCCCCAAGCGACCACCTCACCAAAGGGATAATTGGTGTGGGGGGAATGGGCAGAGGCCATTTCAATTACGCAGGCACGAAAACCGTGGCCATTTGTGATGTGGATACCCGCCATATTCAGAAATCCCTGGAAATCCTGGGCTCTGGGGTCAAGACCTTTGATGACTACCGGGAGTTGATCCAATTGCCGGAGGTGGACATCGTACACATTGCCACCCCTCCTCACTGGCATGGAATCATGGCGGTGGATGCTGCAAGACAGGGGAAAGACATTTGGTGCGAAAAACCTATGACCAGAACCATAGGAGAAGGCAAAAAGGTGGTGGAAGCAGTAAACACTCATGGAAACATCTTCCGCCTTAATACCTGGTTCCGTTTTGATGCCAACTTCTATGGCATGAATACGGAGGTCAAAAACATCAAAAAATTAGTGCAATCCGGTATGTTGGGCTGGCCCTTGAAGGTTACTGTGGGAAAACTCACCGGTTTTGACTGGAAATTTTACTGGGTAGGGCGCACCAACCTTGCAAAAATGCAAGTGCCCAAGGAACTGAATTACGACAGATGGCTTGGTCCGGCTCCGCATAAGCCTTTCCATGAACATAGAGTTCATGGAACTTTTAGGGGGTATTGGGATTATGATGGTGGAGGATTGGGAGATATGGGGCAGCATTACCTAGATCCCATCCAATATTTCTTGGATAAGGACACTACTAGCCCCATAAAAGTGGAAGTTGATGCCCCACAGCAGCACCACGATGCCGTAGGCACTTGGAGGAAGATCACCTTTACCTACGAAGATGGCTGCCAAATCATCTTAGATGGAGAAGGGACCCAAGAAGTTCCCTACATTTCCGGGCCGGAAGGTAATCTATATAGGGGTTTCGTCTCTGATATTCCTGATTTTGAACGGAAGCTAGCGCAATTTCCCGAACCAACCCCACAGGTCACTGATTTTGTGGAGGCGGTAAAATCAAGGAAAAAATTCGCACTTAATGAGTCCAACGGACATCGTTCCTGCACCATGGTAAATATGGGGTTAGTTGCGCTAAGGCTTGGAAGAGAACTCCGGTTTGACCCAAAAAAACAGGAGTTTATTGATGACGATGCGGCAAATCGGCTGATAAACCAGCCCATGAGAGCCCCTTACACCATTTAACTTGACCAAATAGGATTTAGGATGAAACGCAAACATATAAGTTACTTCACATTTTTAATCTGCCTTGGCTGTCAACTTGCCGTGGCGCAGGGTACTGACCAACGCACCCTTTCGACCAAAATCGCTGACTTGCTCAATCGCTTTCCAGCCGATGAGAAAAGTATTCTGGAGAATAATATGCAACAAATGGCCTCCCTGGGTAGGGAGGGGATTACTGAAATGGCCCTAATGCTCTCTGAGGGTGGGGATAACGAAAAACTAGAATATGCACTTTCCGGTTTTGCCTTCTATGCCAGCGAACCCGACAGGGCTGATCTGGCCAGGATGACCGTGCAAGCCTTCGGAAAAGCGATAGATCAACTGGACTATGTGGAAGGTCAGGCATTCCTTATCAGGCAGTTACAGTGGGTGGGGAAAGAAGATGCCGCACCCTTTTTAGAAGGGTACCTGCATCATGATGAACTGGCAGGGACCGCTGCAAGAGTTCTTGATAACATAGCTTCCTCCTCAGCAGAACAGGCCCTCATTTTAGCTTTAAAGACATCTGAGAGCAGCAGCCAGGTCAAACATTATATTGCGGCCCTAGGCGATATGAAAAGTATAGAGGCGGTGGAAGATATCACGCCCTACCTTCAGCATGCAGATCCCCAGATACGAAAGGTGGCCATATATGCACTTAGCCAAATTGCCTCTCCCGCAAGTAAAAAGCCCTTGGCAAAAGCAGCAAAAGAAGCTAATTACAACTATGAATTCACCAATGCTTCGGCCAGCTATTTAAGATATATCAAAGGTCTTGCTGATAAAGGAGAAGATAAATTGGCGAGAAAACTAGCTAGGCAGGTTCATAAGCAGGCGTCCTCCACCCAACAAAGCCACACCAGGGCCGGTGCTTTACGATTACTTAATGAACTTGACCCAAAAAGGGCTCAGAAGCTGATCCATGAAGGTGCCCTGTCGGCAGATCCGCTTTACAGAGGCGCTGCACTCAAGTTAGGCTTAGAAAATGATCCCACAAAATCCTGGGATGAATGGATTAAAACCCTGGAAAATGCCGGCACCGAAGCAAAAATCGCTATTATTCAAATGGCGGGAAATCTAAAAGATCAGTCCGTCGCCTCTACCTTAATGCCCTATCTCAACCATGAAGAAGATAAAGTGGTAATAGCAACTATAGGGAGTATCGTACGAGTAGCAGGAGATGCTTCCATAGACAAGCTCCTAGAATTGGTAAACAAGGCAGATGAAGACAAACTTCAAGCTTTGGAAACGGCTTTCAAAAGCATGCCCGGGGAACGTGTCATCGGCAAAATTGGGCAGAAACTAGAAGGATTATCTAACAATAAGGGCAAAATCATGTTGCTCAATGTTCTTGCTTCAAGAGCAGCTTCCGATCAAGCTCAGGTGGTATTCAGGGTTGCTGAAAACAGTGAGGGGGAAGTAAAAACAGCAGCGATCAAGGCACTACCTGCTTTAGTGGACCCAGAACACCGCTCTGCCTTAATAGCCTTATTAAAAGCCACTGAAAACTCCGAACATATGCAGCTACTTGGCCACGCCCTGGTGAATGCCACACTAAGGGTGGGTGATGATAAAGCGCAAGCATTATGGGTAGATCAAAATTTGGCCGAGTTAAATGAAACGAAACAGACCTACCTTTATGACATTCTGGGGCAGACCGGCGGAAAAGTAGCCCTTTCTCAGTTGATAGCTTTGCATGATAAAGGAAACAACGCACAAAAATCAGCAGTCATTGAGGCCCTTAGTAAATCCAGCGATAGTCAGACTGCCTTCTTACTACTGGATATTGCCAGAGGAGCCAGACAGCCTAATCACCGAGAAAAAGCCGTTCAGGGCTTAATCTCCCAAATCCCTCTATTGGAATTGGCAGAAGAAAGCAAGGTGGTTTACTTGAGAGAAGCCTTGAAGCTGAGTTATGAAGACGAAACAAAAATATTGGCTTTGAGGCATCTTGGGGGACACCCTACTTTTCAGGCATTAGTTGCGGCCGGTGGGCATTTGGATGATCCCGCCTTACAACAAGCTGCGGCTAGGGCAGTGATGAATATTGTTGCGGAACGACAAGACCTTTTCGGGGAAACGGTCAGAGAATTAGTGACCAAAACCCGGGATGTTATCAGTGGACAGGATAGTCAATATTATAAAACTTCCCTTCAAAAATTCCTCGATGAAATGCCTCAGGGAAGAGGATTCCATCCATTGTTTGACGGAGAATCCCTGGAAGGATGGCAAGGGGTCTTTTCTAACCCCATAAAAAGGGCTGAAATGAGTGCCTCCGCATTAGCAAAGAAACAAAGCAAGGCTAATGAAACCATGAGGAAAGGGTGGAAAGCAGAAGATGGGCTTTTGATTTTTACCGGTGAAGGTGAAAATATTGGGACAGTGCGTGATTTCGGAAACTTTGAATTGATGGTGGATTGGAAAATCACCCCAGACGGAGATGCCGGTGTCTATTTAAGGGGGACCCCCCAGGTTCAAATATGGGATACTGCCAGAACTGAGGTGGGCGCTGAAGTTGGATCTGCCGGATTATACAACAATAAAACCCACCCAAGTGACCCAGAAAAGGTTGCTGACCATGCCATAGGTGAATGGAATACCTTCCATATCAAAATGGTAGACGAAAAAGTGACCGTTTATTTGAACGGAGAAAGAGTAGTGGATGAGGTAATCCTTGAAAACTATTGGGACAGGGCTAAGGCTATTTTTCCTTCGGGTCCAATAGAGCTGCAAGCCCATGGCACTTACGTGGCATACCGAGATATCTATGTGAAAGAGTTAGATTATTCACCCACCTTCGAATTGAGTAAAGAGGAGAAGGAGGAAGGCTTTGAAGTGTTGTTTGATGGCACAGACCTGGATAGCTGGGAGGGTAACCTCACCGATTATATCATTGAGGATGGGGTAATAGCCATTTATCCTGAAAGAGGTGGAAAAGGTAACCTTTACACGAAAAAGGAGTTCAGGGATTTTGTTTTCCGCTTTGAGTTTAAGCTAACACCAGGGGCTAACAACGGCCTTGGTATTAGAATGCCCAAAGAAGGAGATGCCGCATACGTGGGGATGGAATTGCAAATTTTGGATGATAGTGCGGATATCTATAAAAACCTAAAAGATTACCAATTTCATGGTTCCCTCTACGGGGTTGCGGCTGCTCAAAGGGGCCATCTGAAGCCGGTGGGAGAATGGAATTATCAAGAAGTCCGTGTGAAAGGTGACCAGATACAAGTGGAGTTGAATGGCAACCTCATTCTGGATGTGGATATTAGTGAATCCAGAGAAAAAGGTACACTGGATGGCCGCGATCATCCTGGGCTTTCCAGGAGGCAGGGGCATATAGGGTTCCTGGGCCATGGCGATGTATTGTATTTCCGGAACATCAGGGTATTGGACTTGAGCGAATAGGCTCGTATTCGACCAAATAGTTACCTATGAACGTAAAAAGCAGGAGAACCTCTCCTGCTTTTTAAATTTGAAAACTAAACCAACTATTATTTAACTACCATAATGGAACAAAATTAACAATTAAAACCAAAATTCAAAATTAATGGCCCAAAAGGTAAATAATTGATTATTTTTTGTTATCTATCTTGTAAAGGATCCCCAATGCCAAAGCCTGAGAGAACTGAATACCCGGATCCTGATCAAAGTCGTATAAGTTGATACTAGTGAGGGTCACATTGATAAGATTGGTGATTTTGGCCGTAAGGGTGAGATCCAGCCTGTGATCTATACGATCCCATGCCAAGGTTTCATAGTTGGCAAACATCATGTAACGAGATTTAATATTGAAATTTTCTGCGATATCCTTATCCCAGATGGCAAAAAGCTGAAAAGCCAACCATTCAGTTCTCACTGTCTGCCCCGCCGGCACCCCGTAATTACTGGGCTCACCCTCAATGATATTGGGATCAGTCACGAAGGTAAGCCTTGGCGAAAAAGGCCCCATTCTCAACGAAAATTCATCATTGGGTCTATATTCAAAACCCAATGAAGAAGTAAGGAATCCCGGGGACATAAAACCTGAGATGAGTGTGGTGGTTCCGTCTGGGTTGAATTCAACCCCATCTGAGAATTGGCTTATAAAATTAAGCGAAAAAAAAGTGGCCCAATTACTCGAAAGCCTGTATCCAGCTTTCGAATCCAAAAAGATCCTGTCATTAGATTTCCGGGTTCTTTCACCTTCGTTCTTTACTATCCCATATAGCAATTCCATTTCGTTGTCCCAGGTGAACCTATCTTTCCGGTACAGGGACCTCCCGGCAATGATCGCGCCGAAGGCTACAGAATTTATACCTCCGGCCTTCCAGTTATCGCTAAAACCGGCTTGATTGAAATTCAAGCCGGCACTAAACTCAGAAGCCCAAAAGGTTGTATCCTTTAGGACATCTTCAGACAAAACATCCACGGATTCCGCCAACTCATCTACCTGTGCTAAAGCCAATCGAGAAAGCAGCAATGAAACCGAACATAAAAGCAAAAATTTTCTCATTTTTAATAAATTTATGGGTGTTGGAATTAAGTAAATGAAAGATTCAAAATAGGTATCAAAACTTTCTTATGAGTAAATCAACTTTCAAAAGAATGGTTTGTTTAGAAAAACAAAGTAAGCCGTTAAATTTAACTATCATCTAAAATCGGCTTTTGAGGGTTTAAAAATATGGAAAATGATATGGAAAATGACTTAATTGTACGTGATTTTTTGGCCAGGCAGAGGACTAAGCTAGCCAACGACCGCACCCTGTTGGCATATATACGGACTAGCTTGTATTTTTTGGTCAGCGGTACAGCACTAATGAAGGTAGAGGATTTGGCTAATATCAAGGAGTTTGGTTACCTGTCCTTTTTTATAAGTGTGCTATTGCTGATCATCGGTTTTTTTAACTTTTTCCGAATCAAAAAAAAGATTGAAAAAGGCAACTACCACAAAATGTGACAAAAAAATCAAATTAGATGGTCAAATGATCAAATTGGTAAGTTTTTTGAAGTACTCTCTTCCTAACCAATCTTTAGTATTATGAAAATATTTGGAATAATTTTGATCGTTCTTGGCATAATCATGTTCATCATTACGGGAGTGTCTTACACCACGGAGGAGACCATTGTGGATGCAGGGCCAATAGAGCTTAGTGCTGAGGAAGAGAAAGAGGTGAACTGGCCTCCTTATGCCGGTGGTGCGGCAATAATCGCAGGAATTGCCCTTGTCGCTCTTTCCAGAAAAGGATAAACTTCTTACATTTGTGGCGGTTTGGTATGGGTTACCAAACCGCTTTTATTTTTGGTCATTATTATAAAAACGTAATTCCACCTTGAGGTTAGCCGCAGTAGATATAGGGTCTAACGCGATCAGATTGCAAATCACCCAAGTCACCCAATACCAGGGCCTGAATAATTTCAAAAAATTAGAATACCTTAGGTTTCCCCTAAGATTGGGGTCTGATGTGTTCAGCATGCAAATGATTGGCCCTGTAAACCAGAAAAAATTTCTGAAGTTGATGCAGGCATTCAAACTTTTGATTGATCTCTACGAGGTGGAGCACTATATGGTATGTGCCACCTCCGCCATACGAGAGTCTAAAAATGGAAAAGAAATAGCCCAAGAAGTGAGAGACCTTACAGGTCTTAAAATTCATATCATCGATGGAAACAAGGAGGCTGAATTAATAAACAAAGCATTAGGTCAATACATTGATCATAAAACCTATCTGCATATAGACGTGGGAGGTGGCAGCACAGAGCTGAACATTTATAAAAAAAACCTTAAAACTGCAAGCAAATCATTTAAGATTGGCTCTGTAAGAACCTTGGATGAAAAAGTCTCAATATCCCAATGGAATACAATGGAAAGGTTCATCAAGGAGCATTTAGAAGGGCAGCAGCAACAGGTCACCTGCATAGGAACAGGAGGAAACATCAACAAAGTATTTGAATTGAGTAAACCCAGAAAAAACAAAAGGTACCTGGAGCCGGAAACCATAAAAGGGGTACTCTCCCACTTGAATTCATTATCATATGAAGAGCGGGTACATCGGCTAAATCTTAACTTAGACCGTGCAGACGTGATCATTCCTGCCACCAGAATTTATTTGGCAGCCATGCAATGGGCAGGGTCTAAGCGGATGATTGTGCCTGATGTGGGGCTAAAAGATGGGGTAATGAGCTATCTCTTTGAAAAAGCAAATTCAAAAAAATAACCTCCTCCAAAATTAATCGACAAGCTTCACATTAGCGATCATTGTTGGGCTTAGTTTGAAGAATTCCTTATGTATATTGAAGGTTTCTTCGTCCTCGTGGGGAGATTTGCCAATATAGCCGCCATCCTCTTGCATTACATAGGCATTCACATTGTCCCGGAGGTTAAAAGCAAGGATATTCATCACCTGCTTCTCCAAAGCAGGAGTTTCAACCCTGAACAAAGATTCCAGGCGCTTATCAAAGCTTCTTACCATGGCGTCTGCACTCCCAACATAGGTATAGGATTTCCCGTTATTGTGAAAATGGTAAATCCTACTGTGTTCTAAAAACTCCCCCACAATGGAGATTACCTGTATATTTTCACTTAGACCCGGCCTCCCAGGCCTCAAACAGCATATGCCCCTTACTATAAGTTTAACGGGTACACCTGCCTGGGATGCACGGTAAAGAGCAAAGATAAACTCCGAATCCTCTAAAGAATTTATTTTAATAAATATACCTGATTTGAGGCCTTTGGATGCATTTTCCGCCTCATTCTCAATGTATTCGATGAGACGATTCCTCATTTCTCTTGGGGAGGTAAGTAAGTTTTGGTAAGTGGAAGGTACTGAATGTCCTGTAATTACATTGAAGAATTCACTAACATCATTGGCTAATATCTCATTAGTGGTGAGTAGTCCGATGTCTGTATAGATCCTTGATGTTTCTTCATTGTAATTTCCAGAGCCGAGGTGAACATACCTCGTCACTTTGTTCTCCTCCTTTTTCACGATCAATAGTAGCTTGGTATGCGTCTTAAGGTTGCTGATGCCATAAATCACAAAACAGCCCGCCTTTTGCAAGCGCTTGGCCTCGCGGATATTATTTTCCTCGTCAAACCTTGCCTTTACCTCAAAGAGCACAGAAACGTGCTTACCATTTTCCACTGCCCTGAGCAGGGCACTCACAATGCTGGAATTTTTGGAAAGGCGGTAAATGGTCATTTTAATGGCCATTACGTGAGGGTCATCCGCCGCTTTCTCCAATAATTCCAAAATTGGCTGCATACTGTTGTAAGGGTGGTGTAACAGCACATCTTTATGCTTGAGCACCTGAAAAATATCCTCTGTGGCTGCATCAGGATAGGAAAGTGGAGGAACCGGGTTCGGGGCAGGTGGAATTTTATCCTTAAAACGCTTATTGCCTATCACTTGCCAAAGGCCAGTGAAATCCAGAAGGCTTTTTCTGGGAATCTTAAAAATACTGTCATCATTGATGATCCAACGTTCCTTTAGCAGGTTGATCATCCACTTGCTGTACCCCTCCTCAATTTCTATCCTTACCACCCTTCCTGTTTTTCGTTCATTCAGTTTTCGCTTGACCTCCTCTAGAAAGTTGGTGTCCATATCTTCACTTTCCTCCAAAGTAAAATCACCATTCCTAGTGATTCTGAAGAGGTTCACCGACTCTATGTTCACGTTTCTGAACAAAGAAAAAATATGCTCACGTATTACCTCTTCAATAGGCACATAGATCATCACATTTTCCCTTTCTATCTCAAAAAATCTGGGAATATTTGAAGGAATCTGCACAAATGAAAGCTTTCTATTGTCTTTCTTATCCCCTTGGTTAATGGTGATCACCCCAAATATCAGCAATTTATTCATCAATATGGGAAAGGTGTGATACCCGTCAAAGACCATTGGAGTCAACATAGGATATACCGCTTTGAAAAAATAATCCTTGATGATTTGCTGTTCGCTGTCCAAGAGGTTTTTGACGTTGCTCAAGATAAAGCCCTCCTTTTCAGTACTTGGAAGCAACTCCTTCATAAAGGTATCATGTTGATGGCGATGGAAGTTCTGTGATTCTATCATCAGCTTCATCTTGAAAGCATCCTCCCTCAAACCTGAGTAATCCACCCTAACCTTATCATAATCAAGGTAATTGTATAAAGACCCTACCCTGATCATGAAGAACTCGTCCAGGTTGGAAGCAGTAATCGCCAGAAATTTGAGCTTCTCAAAGATATTTCGCTGATCTTTCTTCACTTGATCAAAAACCCTTTCGTTGAACTTCAGCCAACTTAGGTCCCTGCTAATCAGGTCACTTGCCTGAATCGTTTCTTCCATCCGGTCGGTCACTATCATAGGATTTGCAGTTTAAAACTTGGTAAGTTAGGTTACTAAATTAATCAAAAATAAAAAAAGGGGCCTTAAGCCCCTTAAATAATCAATTTAATTTTAGATTAAGTATCGATTTTTGCGTATTTGGCATTTTTCTCGATAAACTCCCTCCGTGGGGCTACCTCATCCCCCATCAGCATGCTGAAGAGATGATCTGCCTCAGCGGCTGAATCAATGGTCACCTGTTTGAGGGACCTGGTTTCCGGATCCATGGTAGTGGTCCATAGTTGCTCAGGGTTCATTTCACCAAGACCTTTGTAACGTTGTATGCCCACACTGTCAGTTTTGCCATCAGGTGCCAGTTCAGCAGTTACCTTTTTCCTTTCCTCCTCAGTCCAGCAATATCTTTCTTCCTTCCCTCTTCTAAGCAGGTATAGAGGGGGCAAGGCAATATACACATATCCATTTTCAATCAGATTCCGCATATATCTGAAGAACAGCGTCAATATAAGTGTCCGAATATGTGAACCGTCAATATCCGCATCTGTCATTATGATGATCTTATGATAGCGGAGATGTGAAAGATCCAGCTCCTTTTCATCATTTGCGGTACCCATTTTGACCCCCAGGGCCGTCAGGATATTTTTTATTTCATCATTATCATAAATCTTATGTTCCAATGCTTTCTCCACATTGAGGATTTTTCCCTTTAGCGGAAGGATAGCTTGGAAATCCCTGTCCCTACCCTGCTTGGCAGACCCACCCGCAGAGTCACCCTCCACCAGGTAAAGCTCGCAAATGGTCGGGTCGGTGTTAGCACAGTCGGCCAATTTCCCCGGAAGTCCCCCTCCCCCCAACACATTTTTCCTTTGCACCATCTCTCTGGCCTTTTTGGCAGCATGACGGGCCTGAGCTGCCAAGATCACTTTGTTTACAATAATTTTGGCCTCCTTGGGGTGCTCCTCCAGCCAGGTCTGAAGGGTCTCCGACACTGCACTGTCCACAGCACCTGAAACTTCACTATTCCCAAGTTTGGTCTTGGTCTGACCTTCAAATTGGGGTTCTGCCACCTTAACGGAGATCACCGCTGTAAGTCCTTCCCTGAAATCATCTCCGGAGATCTCTAATTTCACCTTGTCCAACATGCCCGACTTATCGGCATAGGATTTCAAGGTCCGGGTCAAGGCTCTTCTAAAACCCGCTACATGGGTCCCCCCTTCATGCGTATTAATGGTGTTTACATAAGACACCACGTTTTCGTTGAAAGTGGCATTGTAGCTCATGGCCACCTGCACGGGTACAGCGTTTCGCTCAGACTCTATATAAATGGGGTGATCAATGATTTTTTGCCTGGTCTCATCCAGGTATTCTACAAATTCAATGAGCCCTCCTTCAGAATAGAAATGGTCTTGACGGTAATCTCCATTGTCTCTTTCCCTTAGATCGGTCAAATGAATATTGATTCCGGCATTTAAAAAAGCCATTTCCCTAAGGCGGGTGGCTATGGTTTCGTATTTATATTCAGTGACTTGAAAAATCTCATCATCCGGTTTAAAATGAACCATAGTCCCTCTCTTTTCAGTGGTGCCAATTTCCCGAACAGGGTACTGGGGCACTCCCCTCTCATACTCCTGCTCGTACACCTTACCACCACGGTGAACGGTAACCTTTAGATGATTGGAGAGTGCATTCACACAACTCACACCAACTCCATGCAAACCACCCGAAACCTTATAAGTATCTTTGTCAAACTTACCCCCGGCGTGTAGGACCGTCATCACCACCTCTAGTGCAGAACGGTTTTCCTTTTCATGGAAATCGATGGGTATTCCCCTACCGTTGTCTTCTACTACTATGCTGTTGTCTTCATGTATCGTCACCTGGATACTATCACAATGCCCGGCAAGCGCTTCGTCGATGGAATTGTCCACCACTTCCCAAATCAGGTGATGCAATCCCTTTACGCCTATGTCTCCAATGTACATGGCAGGCCGCTTCCTCACTGCTTCTAAACCTTCTAAAACCTGAATATTTTGGGCGGAATAATCGCTTCTCGGCAACTCTTTGTCTTTACTCATATAATCAGTGATATGGCTTCCCTTTTCTGTGAAAAGGTCAATCCTAAAAACTTAAACTGTCTGCAAAAATACGGAAAAAAACTGGGATTTCACATGCCCTTTCATGGATAAATCCCAACAGCTTCAAACAGGTTGATATTAATTGAAAAACATCACTGCCCATTAACAAAGGTAGAAAATCTCACCAATCAATGGTTTGGCCCACTACACAATTCTGGGGCTCTTACCCATGCAGAATGAAGGTTTATTTACTTTTGTTTAATGTTTTTAAATATTAATTAAACAAATAAAATTTTATTTTATTTACTATGCATAATATTATCAAATAGTAATTGAGACCTATATGCTAATTTAAAAAACAAAAACATGAAATCTTTATTATTGAACGAAATTGTCGGTCTGGAGAAAATCATCGATAGTGACCCTGTCGCCATAACCTTTTTCATTGGGTACATGGCAATGTTTGGGTCTGCTGTCTTTTTCTTCACGGAAAGAGGATCTGTGGATCTTAAGTGGAAGACATCATTGTTAATCTCTGCCCTGATCACAGGTATTGCCGCCGTACATTATTATTACATGAGAGATTTTTATTTGGCCACAGGACAGAGTCCTACAGCCTTCAGGTATGTGGACTGGACGTTGACTGTCCCTTTGATGTGTGTGGAGTTTTACCTTTTGACAAAACCCTTCGGTGCTAAAGGTGCCACACTGTTCAAACTGATACTTGCCTCATTGGTGATGTTGATTACAGGGTATATTGGGGAAACCTCTGGGATTGATAATAACGTGTTTTGGGGTATAATTTCTACCCTTGGCTACCTATACATTGTCTATGAGGTATTTGTAGGGGACGTGGCAAAACTAGCCAAAGGATCGAAAAGGCCTGCTTTGCAAAGAGCCATGTTCCTCTTAAAGATTTTCATTACCCTTGGATGGTCAATTTATCCCATTGGTTACATGGTTCTACCAGGAAACCTACTCTCTGGAATATTTGAGGTGAGCAGTATAGATCTATTTTATAACCTTGCAGATGCCATTAACAAAATTGGGTTTGGGTTGGTTGTGTACGGAGTAGCAATTGAGGAATCTAAAAAGACTGCTGTACCCGTATAAAAGTGATGTTAAATGAGCCATGAGTTACTCATGGCTCATTTTATTCTCCTATGATGTATGATATTATCATATTAGGCGCAGGTTGCGCAGGATTGAGTTTGGCAAATTACTTGTTGGACTCCTCCTTGCACAGCAAAAAAATCCTACTCATTGACAAGGAGGACCCCAATCGAAAAATGAAAACTTGGTGTTATTGGGCTGCTGAACCGCTTTCAATACACCCCCAATCCGCCCCTTTGATCTCTTGGGGCGCAATGAGTATCATCCAAGGAGACCGCAAATTATCCATCCCCTTAAAAAACCTCAAGTATTACAGGGTCAGAGCTGAAGACTTTTATCATGAAATCTGGGAAAAAATCCATAAATCCAACACCATTACTTATGTGAACGACACGGTAGAAGCTGTGATCGAAGAAGCGGAAATGATAAAAGTAGTCACTAAACATTCGGGTCATTTTCATTCTTCCCAAGTATTTAATTCTACCTCCATTGGTAAAAAAGAACCTCGAACACAAATTAACCAGGTTTTTTTGGGATGGGAAGTAGTATCAACGGAAATGAATTTGGACACAAAGGAGATGACACTCATGCATTTTGATCAGAAAACTGCTTTCGGGGCAGGTTTTACTTATATTCTACCTTTAGAACCAAATCGCGCCCTAGTAGAATATACGGTGCTTTCTAACGGGAAAATCCCCAGTCTAAGATATATGGAAAGAAAAGTTAGAAAATACCTGCACACACAATTATCGGTTAGGGAATTTTCTATTTCCTATAAAGAAAACGGGGTAATACCTATGAGTACATTGATCGGGAGTAACAGTGACAATCAAAACCTCACGCATATCGGTACTGCGGCAGGATGTACTAAACCTTCTACCGGATATACCTTCTACACCATCCAAAAGCATTGCAAAGAAATTGTCAGGCAGCTCGAGGAAAATGATAAGACCTCCATTTTGCCGAAAAGAAGAAAGAAAAGGTATTCCTTTTATGACAATATTCTACTCAACATTGCTAATAAATGGCCAAATGAGCTGCCTGGCGTATTTTTCAATCTGTTTCAAAAAAACAGTCCTCCCTTGATTCTTTCCTTTTTAAACGAAGAGACAAGCTTTTGGGATGAAGTCAATCTATTAATTAAACTAAGATTCAGCATCTTTCTCAAGTCCCTCTTTAACTATGAGCAATACTGAAAAATATAGTAAAGGATCAGCTATCATCTTGGCAGTAAGCTATCTAATTGTCCCTGGTGAAAGCCTTTTATTTGAATGGGTGATTTTTGGGCTTGTATTCCTGGTCATTGGATTGCCACACGGTGCTTTGGACCACTTGATCTATGTGAATAAGGAAAAGAGCAAAAACAAATCCGGATTCTTCTCCACTTATTTATTCGTCATTTTTATCTACTTTATTCTTTGGATATTATTTCCAGTTTTTTCATTGATAATTTTCCTTATCATCTCGGCTTATCATTTTGGACAGGTACATTTTATTCATTCCCGATTGACCAAGTTATCCCCCCTCCTTTTTTTCAGCCTGGGGGCTTTCTACCTTAGTGTGATTTTATGGAGCGACTTTGCAGCCACGACAGCAATACTTGCCAAAATCATCGAAATTGAAGGTATCTCCCGATTGGGTATTTATTTTATTTCCATATTTTTCACGGTTTCAATTTTACAAATTCTTGTCCTCAATCCGGCAAGAAAGTTCTACTTGATAATGGAAATGCTAGTCTTGGGTAGTTTATTATATCAACTCCCTCTACTACTCTCTTTCGTTCTATATTTTGGGTTCTGGCATTCCTTTCCAAGCTTAGAGGCCGAATATAAAAGCCTTACAGAAGGCTTGAAGAATGGAAAAATAAGCTGGTTCATTCAAAAAATCCTGCCATTCAGTTTGATCAGCATCATAGGGATTTCCGTGCTCCTACTGATCAGTATTAACTGGCTCTCCGAAAAAGAAAATGTACTGTTGTTTTTTATAGTCGTCTCATTAATTTCTGCACCGCACATATATGTCATGGATGGTTTTTTAAAAAGCAGGTAAGTAAAGAATTATCTCCCAATTTTTACTTACCTATCACCACTGGGAATTAATATGCTGCCATGTAGTCAATAACAATATCGAAAACCTCCCACTCCCCTTCTTTCACCTCTACAGGGTTTAGGTTATTTGCCTCATCAAAAGTGTTGGCAAAATAACCATCAGACTCTACAGTAAAAAGGGAATACTTACCGGGAGGCAGCCTTATAGCATATAGGCCATTTTCATCTGTGCTTATTTTCTGCACCAAATTAGAATGTATTTCCCCAATTAAAAAATCGACTACCTCTACCTGATCGGCGTGTGTAAGTTCATGGATAAGAATGGTTCGCTGCACTCCTATTTTGCTTTCCGGGGCTGTTTTACCAGAGCCGTCATCCATAATTCGGGGCATCTGATTACCCTCTACCCAATACACTCCTCCCTTAACTCCTTGAGATGTTTCCTTGGAGGTCTTACATGCAAAAGCCGCCACAACTAAAATCAAGATGATTATTTTCTTCATATACCATTGAAGAGCTCGAATGACTCCAGATAATTAGGGATCACACATTTCCACCCCCATTTCTTACGCAATTTACCTGCCAGTGTTTGGCTGGCCTTTTTTTCCCCATGTACCATGAATACATGCTTGGGTTTATTGATGAAGCCTCCACCCCAATCAATTAATTCATGCTGATCGGCATGGGCGGAAAGCCCTTCAATAAAATAGATGGAAGCCTTTACCCTTACATCCACCCCATATATCCTACAAGTCTGTTCACCGTCCAGCAATTTCCTCCCCCTTGTTCCTTCCGGCTGATACCCCACAAACACCACACTATCCTGCTCATTGGGAAGCCTGTGGTAAAGGTGATGAAGGATTCTCCCTCCTGTGGCCATTCCGGAGGCAGAAATGATGATGGCATCGCCCTTTAAGTGGTTGAGGCTCATTGAGGACTCCTGGCTTTGGTAGTAATGCAGGTTTTTATGTAAAAATGGATTAGCCCCTTCCTCATCCAAACTTGGCCCCAAGTGGTGATAGTGCCCATATTTTTTATAGAGCTTTGTCACATCTATGGCCATGGGACTGTCCACATAGATGGGGAGGTCGGGGATCGCTCCCTGTCTCTGCATCCTATGGAGATAAAATAAGATCAATTGTGTTCTGCCAACTGCGAAAGATGGAATTACCGTCACCCCTCCTTTCATATAAGTTTCTTTAATTGCCTTTGCCAATTGGACCTGAATGGTTTTACCGGGATTTACCCTATCCCCATAAGTGGACTCCATAAACAGCACATCTGCAAATGGGATATGTGTGGGGGGATTTAAGATGGGATCCTGGTACCGGCCCAAGTCCCCTGAAAAAACAATTTTTTTCTCCTGATGCTCACCTTTAACCTTGATTTTTAATATGGCAGCTCCCAATATATGTCCTGAATTATAGGCTGTAAGCAGGACCCCATCACATAGGGTGATGCTTTCTTCGAATTCTATTGGGTTCAATAATGGGAAAACCCTTTCCGCATCCTCTTTCGTGAATAAAGCCAAGGGTTTTTCATGCTTGGAATAACCCTTTTTCTGCGCATACCCTGCTTCTTCTTCCTGTAATTTTCCTGCGTCCATAAGGAGGATCTTTACAAGTTCAGCAGTTGGAGTACTACAGTATATAGGGCCGTTAAAGCCCTCCTTTACCAGTTTGGGTAAATACCCGGAGTGATCGATATGAGCATGGGTCAACAGCACCATATCCAATTCCTCAGGGGAAACGGGAAATTTATCCCAATTTCTAAGTCGGTAATCCTTTAATCCCTGAAAAAGCCCGCAATCTACCAAAATCTTCTTATTCCCAAGCTCCAATAAAAACCTGGAGCCGGTAACTGTCCCAGCCCCGCCTAAAAATTTGACTTTAATTTGCATCTTTTTCCATTTGTCCAAATATAGCCCAATCCTTTATCTATTCATAAAATAGGCATCCTTAAAATTTGCTCTGGAAAGGCTGTCTGCAGGGGTGTTTTTATGGTCCCCGAGGCAATTAAGGCATAGAAGGCCTTCATCATTAAATGTCCAATGGTGCATGGAATTGATATCTCTTGTCTTGTATCCCGCGCTATGTATGGTTTCACGAAGCATAGGGATAAGAGACCTATCCATCACAAACACCTGTCCATGCGGAAGGTATAATGTTTGACGCAACCTTTGGCCCCTAAACTTGGCGTGATTTGGAAAAGTTACCTGTCGGTCAAATAGCAGCACACTGTCCCGTAGCGAAAAATGATAATTAACCTGTGTTGCATTTAACTCTGCTTCTTCCTTGTTTCTTCCCTGAGAAGAAAAACTTTGGATCATACGTGCCTCTTCTTCATCAAACCCTTTTAAAACCAGGCTTACAGATCCCCAGTCGCCCTTGTGTACCCTTTCATTTTTTGCTTTTATAAGAAGGGTCTCCTCGGGCAGGTCAAGAATTATACTCTTCTCCACTTCAGCACTTTCCTTAAATTCACTTACCACCTTAGGCACCTGAAAGGCACATATCATAATACTGGTTAGCCAAAGAGCGAAGCAAATAAACCCAAACCGTGCGTCCACCAAGCTTCTCTTAATCAACACACTAATCCCCAAAAAAGTGAGTATGACACCCGGGATTAGGATGGCTACGGCTATAGAAATGGCCAGCCAAACCGGCAATATCTCGGTCATAAACTCCACTGGAATCTCATCGAAAAAGTAAGCCCAATCATTGTTGGTAAGCAACTCAGAATACACGCCCAGGAATACCAAGGGAATAATTACAGTCACTACTCCCACAAAAAAGACTGACAGACCAAATACCACCCTGATGAGAGCCAACAAGAATAGTCCCAACGGACCCAAGGCTTGACCAATGCCATTAAGCACCCTTCCCAAAAACCGAAAGGGAGCCATAAGCAACTTTCGGGTACCTGACTCTTCGGTTGATTTTTCCACTTGTAGGTTTTGCTGAATGGTGTTTTCAATGTTACTCAAGGTGATGGCACCACCTTTCATCTCTATTCGTTCGGTGATGGATTTGGCCAAGGGGGTGATGATCCATAGGATCAAATACAAGACAAAACCCGATCCCCCAGCAAAAATTAATCCCACAAAGCCTAATCTTACCCATATAACATCTATGTTGAAATAGGCGGATAAACCACTCCCCACGCCCCCTAGAACCCTGTCATCAGGATTCCTGTACAGTTTTTTAATGGACTTATCCTCGGGTTTTTCATAAGAAACTGGCAAAATAATCCATAAGAGGATATAGGCAATAACTGTCCACCAGGCCAATGATATATGTAAATCTAGCTTGTCAGTGATGAAATTCAAGTTGAACTTGGTGAAATTAAGCCCTCCGCTAAACAGCAACAGGATGGTCACCAACCTTGTCCAAAGTGGGTCTATGGAAAGGTAATGAGCAAAACCGGCGCAAACCCCTCCCAATATCTTGCTATGAGGCAATCGGGTTAGTTTTTTGTAACCCTTCCCAGCGTTGGTGTCTGGAGGTGTCACATATTTATAGAAGTCATTTTCCTCCTGCTTTTTTTCACTTTCTTTGGCCTGTTCCAACTCATCTTCCAAAGCTTTAAAGTCAGCTATGGTACCCATCTTCTCGATAAGGTTATCCACATTTTCAGCAGTGATAACTTGTTTATTGTTTTTTAGATTTGAAAGAAATATTTCAGCTATCCGGTTTTCTATGTCGGTAATGATTTCTTGGTTATCCTCGTAATGGGAAAAATGCTGGTTGATAGCATCCAAATATTTCTTGAGCTGGGAATAGCCATCCTCCTCAATGTGGAAAAGGATACCGCTTATATTAATACTTATAGTCTTTTTCATCTGTTTATAATTGTCTTTTTATGGTCAGATGGAATCTCGCAACGATAATCATCCCCCCGTGTGTCGCTCTCGTCATGCTCGATTTCATGTGTTTATATTTTCTTTTCAGCGGCCATAACTTGTCCCGATCTTCGGGATAGCCTGCCCCTGCCTGCCCCGCACCGAAGGTCGGGATAGCCTTCCCCGTCCCGATAAATATCGGGTTTCTGGGAACTTGCTTCAGAGGGTCACCTTGATAATCATCTCACAGTGTGAGGTTTTCATTATGATTGATTTCATGGAATTGATCAATGTTTAGCGTGTCCCTAATTATGAATTTGAAGCGCCTTCCCCATTAGGTGATGTCTTGGAAAGTATGAGGTTTACCGATTTGTCCAGGTTTTGCCAATAATGCGACAGATCGGAGAGAAAGGACCTTCCATCATCCGTAATTGAATAATATTTTCTAGGTGGTCCAGAGTCAGACTCCACCCAATGGTAAGTCACCAGGCCGGCATTTTTGAGCCGGTTGAGCAGGGGATACAAGGTGCCTTCCACGATGATCAGCCTGGCCTCTTTTAGCTCTTCCATCATATCGCTGGCATATATCTCACCTCTGGAGATGATGTGCAAGATGCAACATTCTAATATCCCTTTCCGCATTTGAATGAGTGTGTTTGAAATTTTCATGGTCGAGATGTTTCACTAACCCTAATCTTACAAGTGCTACTCAATGGCTAATTGAAACCCATCCTACACTTCAAGGCATACCCATTGAAAAACTGTACCAATTATAATCCATGTACCTTGTAATACATACTAATAGTTATGAAAAGCTACCGAACCTTTTCCAAATCTGTCTCAAATTGCGTTTTTAGCCCCATTAACAGGGTAAATAATTATATGAAATTTTTAGGCCTAATTCATTTAGTTTTCGAACGCTACAACATTAAAAAAATATTGTGTCATGCAATAGAACAGCTTTTTGTCACAAAATCGGACACCGTAAAAAAAACAAAGGATTTTTTATTAATAAGCCTGAATTTAAAATGATTTTATTATTAATTTGTAAGAAGTTTGCGATTAATACGTATGGTTGTCAAGGGTTATTTTTGCTTTTTTTTGTTGTTCGGTTTTTTTTCTCAGGTACTCTCACAGGGTATTAATCCGAAATACTCCAATGAATTTATGAATATTGGCGTAGGGGCCAGGGCTTTGGGGATGGGAGGTGCGCAGGTATCCACCACCAGGGATGTGACCTCAGCTTTCTGGAATCCTGCGGGACTAATTGGTGTGGAACATGAATATGAGTTCGCCCTGATGCATGCGGAGTATTTTGCTGGCATCGCAAAATTTGATTATGGTGCTTTTACCACCAACATACAGGAGGATAACCAAATTGCCATTTCGCTTATACGCTTTGGCGTGGATGACATACCGGACACCCGCTTTCTTTATGACGCAAATGGTGCGTTGAATTATGATAACATCCAGTTTTTTAATGCCGCCGATTACGCCCTTATTTTATCTTATGCCAGAGATGTAAGCGATGCCTTTAAAATAGGGGTTAACACCAAAATTATTCATAGAAATGTGGGCAAGTTTGCCAATGCTTGGGGATTCGGTATGGACTTAGGAGGCATTTATCTGTACGATGACTGGAGATTTGGGATTATGCTCAGGGATGTGACCACTACCTTTAATGCTTGGGCGCACAATGCAGACATGGTTAGGGACATTTATGCACAAACCAATAATGTGGT
The DNA here is from genome assembly GCA_003565295.1 of Cyclobacteriaceae bacterium. Lineage (GTDB taxonomy): Bacteria > Bacteroidota > Bacteroidia > Cytophagales > Cyclobacteriaceae > Pleomorphovibrio. The sequence goes on along the minus strand of PXCO01000327.1, from coordinate 5,700 downwards.
GCCTGTTAATAGCATAGAACTTACCATGCCTAGGGCCATTTTTAGCATGGGAAGGAATTTTTGGCTTACCGATGATTTCACCATGCAAATGGTAATGGACGTTGATTTCACCTTTGATGGGCGGAGAAACACTATTTTTGCCACTGAACTGGTAAGTGTAGACCCAAGGATGGGCTTAGAGCTCGGATATAAACAAACAGCCTCCTTACGAATTGGAGCAGGAAATGTACAACGCCTAAGGGATTTTGACAACACCTATTACACCTCTTTCCAACCTAGTTTTGGTCTTGGGTTCTTGGTGAATGAAAAAGTCCAAATTGACTATGCGCTTACCGATATTGGGAGTGTGTCAGAAACCCCTTATTCTCACATATTTAGTATTAAGGTTAGTCTAAATCCGCTGAAATCGGATTTCAGGTTGAATAAAGGTTGGGGGGAGCGATAAGATCAGGAAATGAAAAAAATATCACTTGTTATCTTTGTTGTAATGTATGGCCTATCGGCACTAGGTCAAGATAGCTCCTGGATTAATTTTGAAAACGATTATTACCGCATTCCCACTGCACAAACCGGAGTATACCAATTGAGCTTCACCACATTGACCGCTTCAGGTATGAATCTTTCTGAAATCGATCCCAGAGAACTTAGGGTTTTTCATAGGGGAGAAGAGGTGGCCATCCATGTAGCTGGAGAAGAGGACGGAAGTTTCGACACTCAAGACTTTGTGCAATTTGTGGGCAGAAAAAATGATGCATTTCTGGATAGGAAATTATACATGAACCCGGATTATCTTCCAAATCCCCATTATAATACCCATAACGACACCACCACTTTTTTTCTGACGGTCACTCCTGGCACTAGAGGGAAGCGTATGGAGTACCGGGCCTTATCCGGCCAAGATCTCCCAATTGTACAATCGGTGGCTAAAACCCTTATTACCTCATACACCGATCAATATTCCTTAGGTAGAACATATTTTCCAAGTGTAAGGTTGTCCCTATATGACCAGGGGCAGGGATGGTCAGGACATTTTATCAGCAGAGGTAATGAGAGGACTTTTGAGTTTAGTGACCTAGGTGTTATTGTGAACACCTTTGAGCCAACCTTGGAAATAGGATTACTGGGAAGATCGGACACTCCCCATAGGACTTCCATAGAGGTAGGAGCCACTAGCAACAGCATGCGCCCATTGGGAGAGTTTGACTTTATGGGGTTTGAAACCAACAACCTTCGACTTCCCCTTTCTTTTTCAGACTTTGCCCCAGGTGGAGATTTGGTGGTACGTGTCAAAAGCCTGGGACGTGATGGTAATCTGGACAATATCTCGGTAAGCTATATTAATATCAAATACGGCACCCAGGTTCCAGATGGTGGTTTCCGTCAGACCATACTGGAGGCCAACCAAAATGACCCTTCGCATTTAGAAATATTGGGAGAGAACCAGGATTACCATGTTTTTGATATTTCCGATTTCCACAATGTGAAAAGGCATCAAACCAGCCTAGGTGACGGGAAATTAAGGTTAGAAGTGGGAGGAGCATATGCGAACCCTGTACTATTGATACAGCGAAGTAACACTGTAATCGAACCTAATGTCCTTCAAAGGGTTCGGTACAGAAATGTGCTCAGCCAACCTGCGGATTACCTTATTATTACCCACCCCAGGTTAAGAAACCCATCATCAAATTATGGTGATCCAGTCACAGCTTATGCCGCCCACCGGGCATCTCCATTGGGTGGGGCATTTGACACACTGACTGTCAATATCAATGAATTATATGATCAATTCTCCTATGGTGAAAAAACACCTTTGGCCATAAGAGAATTTATAAAGCAATATTCCAACCAACATGTTCCCGAGTACCTCCTTTTGATGGGCAGGGCATTTGGGATTTATAATACCCGCCGTGTGGGAGGGGTCAACCATTCCTACAGAAAAAACCCATCAGTATTTGATTTTCAGGAATTGATACCTGCATTTGGGTATCCCTATTCAGACAACCGTTATGTGGTGGGATTAGATTCCAATGCCCCTTTACGGCAAGAAATTGGTATAGGTAGAATCCCTGCACGTACCTCGCAGGAAGTGGCCAATTACCTGGACAAGATAAAGGAGAAGGATGCATTAGGCGTTCAGGAACCTTGGCAAAAAAACTTGATCCACCTGAGTGGCGGAAGGTCTGCGTTTGAACTTGAGAGGTTTTTTAACTTTTTAAACGGGTTCAAGGCGGTAGCTGAAGACATTTACCTAGGGGGGAAGGTAAAGACCATTCGTAAAAGAAGTAATGAGACTGTGGAACTGATCAATATTTCTGATGAAATAAATGAAGGAGCAAGTTTAGTGACTTTCTTTGGTCATGCAGCTCCAGCCACCACTGATATTGACATAGGCTTTGCCAGTGTGAACGAAATGGGTTATCGCAATCAAGGGAAATACCCGGTGCTACTGCTAAATGGTTGTGATGCAGGAAATGCCTTTGGGGCGGCTTATACTTTTGGAGAAGATTGGATAGTGACCCCTAATAAAGGGGCATCCATCTTTTTAGCCCATGCAGATATAGGCATTGATGTGTACCTAAGGAGGTACAGTGAGTCCTTTTACGCAAAGGCTTTTTCCGATTCCTCCTTGATTCACCAATCCATAGGTAAAGTTAAAATCGAAGGTGAAAGGCAATTTTTAGAACGCTTTGGAAGCTCGGAGGTGAATCAAAGCCACATCAATCAAATGATCATGCTTGGGGATCCCGCAGTAAAAATGTTCCCCGCCGATAAGGCAGATTACGCCATTAGCAACAATGAAATTTCCTTGAAGGGCTTTGATGAAACCCCACTAAATGCTCTTATGGACTCTATGAGGTTGGAGATGGTAGTAAGAAACCTGGGCCGGGTAGATTTGGATTCAATGGAGCTTAATGTAACCCGTCAGCTTCCTGATGGAAGGGTCATTAGCTTTGACACGGAAATATCGACCCCCGTCTACCGAAAGGACACCCTTACTTTTACCATTCCCAATAGTGGGATCAATGCTTTTGGGGACAATGTTTTTACTGTTGAAATCAATAAGAGAAGGCATATCCCAGAGTTAACTTATGCGAATAACGCTGCAACTGCCACCATATTCGTGCCCATGAGTGGCACCCTAAACCTCAAGCCCTACGACTTTGCCATTGTCAATGAAGGAGAAATTGAGATTATTACGCAAATACCTGGCATGTCCACCGAGGAAAGAAACCTTGTCCTCCAGTTGGATACTGCCGCTGATTTCAGCAGTGCCTTCAGGAGAGAGGTGAGAATCACCACATCAAATATTGCCAGATGGAACCTTGATATACTTTCAGGGCTGGGGCAAAGAGACAGTTTAACCTATTATTGGAGAAGTAGATTTTTGGAACCGCGGGAGGGAGAAAACAGTGATTGGTCTGTTTCCAGTTTTTCCTACATCCGAAATGGCCCTGAAGGTTGGACACAAAGGACAATGCCACAATTGCGGTCCACCCAGTTGAATAACCTGGAAATAGATCCGCAGAACCAAACGTGGAGATTTCGTGAAACCTCACTCAATATCGATGTATTTACCTTTGGTCCGGAGAACCAAGATTTTTCAGCCGAAAATGTACAGGTTATGCTCAATGGCGTCTCCTATATCCTTGATACAGAGGGTAGGTTTTGCCCCAATGGATCCTTGGGCCTTTTGGCATTTGATGAAAAAACATTGGCCCCCTATCTGCCAGTACCCCTGACCAATATAGATGTGTTGGATCCCAAAAGCTGTGGGAGATCTCCCCAGATCATTCAAAACATCCGTAATCAATGGATCACCAACCCCGGCCAGACCATGCTATTGGATTACATAGAAAACGTGAAAGACGGGGACTATGTCATTATCTTTTCAGTTGGACAGGTTAACTTTTCAGATTGGCCAGAAGAGGTAGTCTTCAAAATGAAGGAACTAGGCGCCAATGAGGCTACGATAAGGAATTTAAAATCGGGTGAGCCTTATATTCTATTTGGCCAAAAGGGAATGGAACCCGGAGACGCCATAGAAGTATTGGCGAAAACCGGGCAGGAGGTGGACCCTAATGCCCAAGTGATCCGGTTTGATACCGAACTAAATGGGTATTTCCCAAATGGAAGCATTATCTCACCAAGAGTAGGACCAGCTTCCTCTTGGGTCAGATTTTTTAACCATGTGATCGAAAACGACGTTTTTAACACCGAATATTCAGATTTTGATTTGGTAGGTATTACCCCAGATGGTGGGGAGGTGGTACTTTTTCCCAATGTGGATGCGTATGATATGGATTTGTCGGCAATTTCCACAAAGGAATACCCCTATATGAGACTTAGGTTCAATTTGGAAGATGAAGATGCCACTACTCCTGAGCAACTGAAGCGATGGCAGGTGAATTATACCGGTGTACCGGAGGGGGTTTTAATTTTGAAGTCAAGAAAAGAGCAGGTTCAGTTATTCGAGGGGCAAGAAGAGGAAGTGGAATTTGATTTCCTCAATATAGGCTATTACGATTATCCTGACTCTGTGACGGTGGAATGGACTTTGACCAATGTGGACCAGAGGAGAGTAGAGCAATTTGCGAAAAAAATCACCCCTTTAAAGGCGGGTGAAAAGGTTTCTTTTACTATTCCATTTGATTCAAGAGGCAGAGGGGGCAAAAATTCCCTGAATGTATTTGCCAATCCAAGAATTATGATGGAGCAGCGTTTCAGAAATAATGTGATTAATCTTCCTGAATATTTTATGGTAACCAGGGATGATCTGAATCCTATCCTAGATGTGAACTTTGATGGGATATATATCATGGATGGTGACATCGTATCCCCTACCGTCCTTATCACGGCCATGGTAAAAGATGAAAACCCCTACACATTAAAAAAGGACACCCTGGGGATGGAATTGATGTTGAAACGAAGTTGTGAAGGTTGCGAATTTGAAAAAATTAATTTTAGCGATCCAAAAGTAAAATGGTTTGAGGCTTCCGAAAATTCAGATTTCAAGATAGAGCTGCAACCCGGGCCTTTGGAGGATGGAATGTACACGCTGAGGGTAAATGCCAGTGATGCCTCGGGTAACAAAGCCGGGGAAAAGCCCTATGAAGTGAACTTCGAGGTGGTGAACGATAGCCAAATCACCAACTTTTACCCCTATCCCAACCCATTCAGTACCAGTGTAAGGTTTGTCTTCACGGTGACGGGAGCGCAGGTCCCCGATGAAATCAAAATCCAGATCATGACGGTTACGGGCAAGGTGGTCAGGGAGATTTTTCAGGATGAACTTGGCCCCATACGTATCGGAAACAATATCACCGAATACGCCTGGGACGGAAAAGATGAATATGGGGATCAACTGGCCAATGGGGTGTACATATATAGGGTGCTTGTAAGAAAGGATGGGCAGTTTATGGAGCACCGGGCAACTGCGGGAGATAAGGCCTTCAAAAAGGGATATGGAAAGATGTACTTATTAAGATAGGCTAGCAAAATAAACAATGCTTTTTCGTACCAGCCTGAATTTGTTTCACCCGTAGCACCCTTAGCCATTTTTTCGCACCCTTTGCGTGGTCTGTTTCACGCAACGGACGCCACGACATACGCAGCGGGCGCAACAGGTTGTATTGGGTGAAAAACATCGCGGTCGAAGGCATAATCCCCCAAACCTAATCTGTTCCCCTGTTCCCCCCGTTC
>PXCO01000025.1 GCA_003565295.1 Cyclobacteriaceae bacterium | reverse complement strand
GGTAGCCATGTAAGAAACAGTTTTTTGCTGAAAGCTTTTTAATTTCGATATTAGCAGCAACGTTTAAATTAACAATACTACCCCAATGGCCTTTGCGATGAAATGCATCAAGCAGTTTTCTTTTGCGTTGATTTTCTTACCCATAGTCTTTTTTGCTTGTGCATGTGAGGAGACAGATAAGGGAAAGCCGGAATATGTGCTGAGGTTTGGCCACCTTGCCAACAGGGACCATGGCTGGCACAAGGCAAGTCTTAGGTTTGCGGAAGAGGTGTATAGGAGAAGTAATGGTAGGCTGCAGGTAAAGGTTTATCCCAATGAGCAATTAGGAAAAGAGATGGACGTACTTACAGGTATCCTGGTGGGCAGCGCGGATATCATGATCACTGGTGAATCCCTTCAGTCCTGGTCCCTACCCAATGCCATCCTTTGCGCCACCCCATTCGCCATCAGGGACTCAGAACACCTTAAAAAAGTGGCCGGCGGCCCCCTGGGAAAAGAAATTGAGCAGCATATCCAGGATATTGCGGGATTTCGGCCCATAGCCTGGTTTGAGCGTGGGGCAAGAAACCTTACTGCCAATAGGGCCATAAGGCATCCCGAGGAATTAAACGGAATGATCCTTAGAGTTCCGGCAGTGTCCCTTTATGTAAAGACATGGAGTGCCCTGGGAGCCAAACCAACCCCCATGGCTTTTTCTGAAGTTTTCACGGCCCTACAGCAATCCACTATTCACGGTCAAGAAAATCCATTTGCCCTTATTAAAGATGCAGGGCTCTATGAGGTACAAAAGTACTGCATGCTCACAGAACATGTAAAAAGTTGGGCATATGTAGTGATGAGTGATAAAAAATACCGGATGCTGCCATCGGATCTTCAGGAGATAATCGATGAATCGGCCAAGGTGATGCAGGCATACGAACATGAACTTTTCTTAAAGCAGGAGGAGGAAGATTATCAGTACTTATTGGATAAAGGCATGGAAATGATAGAAGTGGACAAAGAGGCTTTCCAGGCAGTGGCCACAGAAGCTGTAAAGGCCGCTTTTAATGAGGGCCAGATGGATTTGTTAAACAGAATACAAGCCGTAGAATGATTCCAGAAAATTTCCCTTTTTTGAACAAGGTATTATCCTTTTTGGTCACCCTCAGCTTTATTTTGATGATCGCAGTGGTGGTTTTGCAGGTGGTGGCCAGGTATGCCCTGCCTTGGTCGCCAAACTGGACGGAGGAGCTGGCCCGGTTTTCCTTTATATATATGGTAAGCCTGGGTGCCGGTTTAGCTATCAAGGACAGGGAATATGTAAGTGTGGATACCCTTCAGGAGTACGTATCCCCCACGGTTAAAAAATACTTGGAAGTAAGTATATTGGTATTGATTTTTTTATTTATGGCGGTGATGTTTTATTTCAGCCTGCCCTTGGTAAAAATCGTTCAGATCCGTCAGTCCCCGGCTATGGGCCTCAATATGGCCATCATGTACCTATCCATGAGCGCTATGGGATTATTTACCAGTTTATATGCCGCCTTTCAACTTATTCAGCGATTAAAGCAGCCCTAAAATGACCGCATTATTATTTATTGTGTTTTTGATTTTATTGATTTTGGGATTTCCCATTGCTTTTGCTTTGGGTCTATCTGCTTTTGTCTATCTGCTCTTCAGTGATATTCCCTTAATGGTGATCCCGCAAAAAATGTACGCCGGAATTGATGTTTTCGTCCTGCTTTCTATTCCCGGGTTTATTCTGGCGGGAAACTTGATGAATGCCAGTGGTATCACCAGCAGGATTATCCGCTTTTGTAATGCACTGCTTGGTCATATCAGAGGTGGATTGGGATTGGCCAATGTAGGGGCTTCCCTGCTTTTTGGGGGAATATCTGGAACGGCCATTGCCGATACGGCAAGTATTGGATCGGTGATGATACCTGCCATGAAAAAGGAAGGTTATGATGCCCCTTTTTCCTGTGCTATCACTGCCTCTTCTTCCACCATTGGGCCGGTGCTTCCACCAAGTTTGCCAATGATCATTGCCGCCACACTTACCGGATTGTCTGTGGGTAAGCTTTTTGTGGCCGGGGTAGTCCCTGGCCTTTTGTTGGGCTTAGGGTTTATGGTGGTTACCTATTTGATCTCAGTTAAGAGAAAATATCCCAAAAGCCCCCGTGCCCCGTTGGCTAAGGTTGTCAAAAGTTTCTTCCAGGCATTTTGGGCCATTATGATGACCCTTATTATACTTTTTGGGATTATCGGGGGTGTGTTTACGCCTACTGAGGCGTCCATAGTTGCGGTAATATATGCCATAGCCATAGGCCTTTGGGTATATAAAGAACTGGAGTGGAAAATGATCCCAGTGGTGATGTTGCAGTCGGCCAAGACCACTGCTTCCCTTATGGTCTTGGTAGGCTTTGCTAACCTGTTCGCCTGGATCATGACCGTGGAAGAACTGCCGCAGCTGATCGCTGATTCCATGTTGGAGTTTACCGAAAACAAGTTGCTGCTATTATTGATGATCAATTTGTTGCTCATTTTTGTAGGAGCTTTTATGGAAACCATCGCCGCTTTGTTGATTTTGTTTCCGGTATTGTTGGGGGTTGCCATACAGATAGGGGTTGATCCTGTTCAATTTGCCATTATAATGGTTTTCAATCTGGTGATTGGGCTTACCACGCCTCCGGTAGGGGTATGCCTGTTTGTTGCCTCCAGCATAGGAAAGGTTTCTTTGGAAAAGATTGCAAAGGCAGGTCTTCCCTTTTTATTGGTTAGCATCTTTGTTTTACTTTTGGTCACTTACATACCGGAGGTCTCTCTTTGGCTGCCCGGGCTTTTTTATGATTGACATCCTGTCATTATTTTTATTTTTGATAGGACAATTTGTCTTTTTAACATCTGATTTTTATGACGTAATGTCTTGGAAAACAACCGTATAATTGAATTTTAGGTCTAATTATGGATTGGCATTTACTTTGGGTGGTATTGAATGAAAATTGAAATAATAATTGAAGTTTAACCAAACAAAATAATAGCGCCATGACACTTCTAAAAGTTAAAAACAACGGAAATGCCGTACCTACCCCAAGTTTTGATAATTGGTTTGACCGGCTGTTTGAGTGGCCTGAAAATTTCGAGGGCCGAAAGTCTTTGAGTAGCTATGGACACACCATGCCTGCGGTGAACATCAAGGAGGACGAAAAGGCCTACCATGTAGAGGTAGCCGCACCAGGATTTAAAAAAGAGGATTTCAAGATCAATTACGAAAATGAGCAGCTCACCATTTCCTCTGAGCGAAAGGAAGTGCAAACCCAGGAAGAAAAAGTAACTCGAAGGGAATTTAGCTACCATTCGTTTTCCAGGTCATTTCACATCCCAGAAGACATGGTGGACGTAGATAGTATTGCTGCGAAATATTCGGATGGAATTCTTCTGCTTACCCTACCTAAAAGGGAAAATCAGCAGAATCAGGTAAGGCAAATTGAGATTTCCTAAACCTTAATTTAGGATGAGCCAATATGGCTCATCCACTCTTATGTGGTCATAACTTATTCTTAGCAATCATGAGGGGATGAAATCGAGCCTGCCTGTTGAATTACTGACCGTAGGAGTGGTAGGCAGATCCCCATTCGGTGGAAGACACATTAAGACCGTTAGAAATATTAAAACATTCAAGGTTATGAATTGGCTTATGATACATCAACCCCCATTTGCTAACCTAATGGAGCCTATTTGGGATTGGTATTTTCCAAGTACCCTTGATAGTTCCGCGATAGAGAAGTCAGACGGTTGGCATATTCGCATACCCTTTCCCGGGATGCAAAAAAAGGATTTGAGCATTAAAGTGGAAGGCAGGCAGCTCTTAATTGAAGGCACTTCTGCTAGAAAGACAAAAGGCGAGGAATGCTACCAGGTCGTAAACCGAACCTATTATTTACCAGAACATTTGGATTTGGATAAAATAAAAGCCCAAATGGAAAATGGGATGTTGGAAATTGACATTCCTAACTTAAAATCAATTGCATCAGGTAAAAGAATAGAGGTAGAGCAGGTAGATGAGGCTGCCTTTGTAGAAATTAAAAATAACAACCCAATGATACAGTATTTGGTAAAATTGAAAAATAAGATAAAAGGTTGGTTTAGTTGATAGGTAATTTTTAATTGTTGGTTGGTAAAGGTTTGGCGAAACCTTACACCGGTCTCCAGGTGGGGCCGGTGTTTTTTTTATGGTAAAAATAGCATGCATGCCCACCGTTTATTAATTTGCATCGGCATAAACAAAAACCAAACTGCCTGCCATGAACCCTTTAACAGAATCATTGAAGTTTAGTTATATCATTGGTAGGGCAAAAAAAAGACCCTGGACATATCATCTGCCAGGGCCTGTGGTGATGAGTGGGCTCGAACCACCGACTCACGGATTTTCAGTCCGATGCTCTACCAACTGAGCTACATCACCGCTGAAAGTGTTGCAAAGTTAGGTATTTGAAATAATTC
>PXCO01000118.1 GCA_003565295.1 Cyclobacteriaceae bacterium | reverse complement strand
TCCCGTCGTTTGGATTATCATATCGAATATTAAAAGAAATAATATGCAAAGGTTCATCCTTCGAGTCACAGCCCATAAAAAGGGCAAACATCAACAGTAAATACTTTAATGAATTTTTCATCTGTTTATATTTGTTTTTTCACCGGTCATTACCTGTCCCGAACTTGTTTCGGGAACTTGTCCCGCACCGAAGGCCGGGATAGCCTGCCCCGTCCCGATAGCTCGGTGGGCATCCCTACCATTGATATATTACTTTAAATCATATAATTTATTGATTAAACACTAATTTTTAAAGCTAACACGCTGCGCACGTTGCGAATTCGTTGCGCCCCCCTGAAAATACTCAGGGCAGGGCTGCGAGAAACCAAATGTCATTTCCTTTCTGTAAATGCCAATTTTTAGAACTCCGTGGGTCGTCATGCTCGGTTTTATCTTTCTCATTTATTCAATAGGTAATCCGGCCAGTAAATAGAGTTAGAACGGGCCGTACGGAGGTATTCCTCCATCTTCTCCACCAACTCCGGGTGCAGTTCAGCTACATTGTACCGCTCAGACGGATCCACGGAAAGGTCGTATAATTCAATCTTTTGCTGCGGCCTTATTTTAACGGCCTTCCAATCTTTCCAGCGGGCTGCCTGTTGAAACCCTCTTTCGTGGAACTCCCAGTACATAAACCGGTCATTTAGGGATTGATGCTGACCCAAAAGCGTGGGCAACACGCTGATGCCATCAAGGCCCTCCGGGATTTGAGCACCGGCCAAATGCGCAAGTGTCGGCAGCACATCGGCAAAGTACCAGGGCTGATGGCTTACCTTCCCTGCCGGCACCTGCCCCGGCATCCATACGATCATCGGGGTTCTGATGCCCCCCTCGTACATGTCCCGCTTTTGCCCCCGAAGAATTCCCGAACTGTCAAAAATCCCATCCCAGGTTAAGGCGGCGCCATTATCTGAGCAGAAGAAAACCAACGTGTTTTCTTCAAGACTTTTTTCCTTTAGCTTTTCCATTATTCGTCCCACGTCCTTGTCCAGCCGGGTGATCATGGCTGCATGGACTTTGGTCTTTTCCTCCCAAGGCATATGGGTGTACGGTTCCGTACTGGGGATCTCATACTTGCTGTGTGGGACGGTGTAGGGAAGGTACAGGAAAAAGGTGGTGTCTGCATGCCTTTCAATGAAATCCAGGGCAAAGTCTGTGAAAAGGTCATGCGAATATATCTGCTGCTGACCGTTCTGGTTTCCTTCTAATACTACTTTCTTCTCGTTTTTCCACAGATACTCCGGATAATACGAGTGTGCGTGCGCCTGGTTGAGGTAGCCAAACCACTCGTCGAAGCCTTGTTTGGTGGGAATACCGGATGTGCCAGGCTCCCCCAAACCCCACTTGCCGGTCATTCCGGTCACGTACCCTTGTTGCTTCAACACCTCGGCTACGGTCAGGTCATCGTCCTGAAGGGGCACCCTGTTGTCCTCCACCAAGCCATCAACCTGGGAGAAGTTACCCCTCACGGTCGTGTTGCCGGTGTGCTGGCCGGTCATCAGCACACTACGGCTGGGTGCGCACACCGTGGAACCGGCATAGACATTCGTGAACTTCAGGCCTTCCTGGGCCAACTGATCAATATGGGGCGTCTTGATATGGACCTGACTGTAACAACCCAGATCGCGGTAACCCAAGTCATCGGCCATAATAAAGATAATGTTGGTCTTTTTACCAGCTAAATACAGGCCCTCGGTGATATCTGCCTCCTGCAGCTGGTTCGTCCGGAGTCTGTTCTGGCATGCCATCAGCAGTAGCAAGGCACAAAGTGGGGGAAACATTTTTGAAAATCGCATATGGTCTATTGGTTAAGAGGTTAACAGCATCAATGGCCGTTTCTCAAGCCTTCTGTATGGAATGTATCAAACTCATCAAGAAACATAGATATCACTTTTATATTATTTTGGCCAATCTTGGATAGTCCCGGACTCCAACCCCAATCTAAGCCATTCTTTAGGGCGGGTTGATGAAAATGGGTAGTAGCGCACCATTATACACTTTTCTCCAGAATCTTCCGATAGTGTCCTAAAATTAAGGAATATAACTGATTTTAAAGGATTAAATAAAATCGGGCATGCCGAAAGCGAAACAGGTAGGGATGCCCCTGAATATCGGGGAAAACATGGTACCTTCCCCCGAGTCAAGCCTGCCTGCCGTACAGACAGGTTCGGGGCAAGTTATGGAAGAGAAAGATTAATAAAATTAGCTATTCAACAAGCAAGAACCTTGGACTAACTGCTATGCAACCCTGGGGCTTGTATTGAAATTCATAAAATCATCTCAGTGTTTAAATGTAATGATAAACTTCGCCCCTTTATTGGGTTGGCTTTGGATTTCGATTCTACCACCCAACGAAGTAATGTGGTTATAGATCAGGTAAAGGCCTATACCTTTGCTGTCACTGTATGAGTGGAAGGTTTCTTTGAACCCAAAAATCTTATCTCCATCCTTTCCCATGTTGAAGCCCAGTCCATTGTCCTGATAAATAAGTTGGGGTAAAGCATCATTGACTCGTGAAATTACCCGTATTTCGGGTGTGTGACCAGGTTTGGCATATTTGATGGAATTCGTGATCAGATTAAGAAAAATGCTTTCCAGGTAAGCACCGTTGAAATTTATAAGTGGCAATGCCGAAAAATCAGTAGTAATGGTGGTTTTAGAATTTAGCAAAAGGGAATTCACAACGTTTTTTACCTTTTCAAAAATAGATGCCAATTCCAGTTCTTCTACTGGCTGGTTGAGCACTTCTTTTTGACTCAAGCTGTCCACATAATTGTCCAGTGTGCTTTTCAAGCCATGGGTAGATAGTTTCAACATTTCCAAGAATTCCAACAATTCAGGTTCTTGGATTTTCAAGGTGTCAATTATACTAAAGATAGCAATAAGGTTGTTTACTGGAGCCCTAAGGTCATGGGCCGTGGTATAGGTAAGTGCTTTCAGTTCTTGGTTGGATTGTGTCAGCCGGGCAATCATGCCGTTTCGCTCTTCTTCCAGTTTCTTTTTCTGGGTGATATTTTTAGCGATGGCGTAAATCAGCTTTTCATTTTCCGCTTGAATGGAGGTCCAGGACAACCAAATAATCTCCCCATTTTTGGTCTGGTACCTGTTTTCAAAGTTTAAAAGGGGATTCCCTTTTATTACATTGACTCTGGATTGAATAGTCATTTCCAGGTCTTCACCATAAACAAAATGATTAATGGGTTTATGGTACAACTCCGTTTCTTCATATCCCAAGAGCTGGATAAAAGCAGGGTTGAGCTTTTTGAAATACCCATCAAAACCAGCAATGCACAGCAGGTCTGGTGACAAGTCAAAAAATAAACCCATATTGTAGAGTGAATCACCCTGTAGATGGTTATGATTTTTTAAAATTTGAACCATAATGTGTTAAAATTGCTGTTTTGAAAAAGTATAAAAGCGACTTTGGCATGATTAAAACTTAAACTTATCACTATAACACCTAATTGTGCCAAAATATTTTCATTGCCTATCTATTATTTACTCTAAATCATTTTCTGCGGCTCAAGTGCCTATCGATAAATTCCTGGTTCAGTTCGTCGGAATCCCCATATTGGGTGCGCAATGCCTCCAACCTATCGTGTAATTCATTTTTAATTTCCTCATAAGCGGGATCCTCATACACATTTTTCAGTTCCTGGGGGTCTTCCCGCAAATCGTACAATTCCCATTCGTCGATATCATAATAAAAATGCATCAGCTTGTAGCGGTCGGTGGCCACACCATAATGCCTTTTCACCATATGCACAGAAGGATATTCATAATAAGTATAATACACGGCATCCCTCCAATCTTTCCTTTCCCCATTCATCAATTGCCTGAAGGATTCGCCCTGCATGTCGTCCGGAATATTTACCCCTGCATAATCTAAAAATGTGGGTTCAAAATCTAAATTCTGTACCAAAGCATCTATAACAGTCCCCTGCTCAATTTCCTTAGGGTATCGTATCATCAGGGGCATGCGAAATGATTCCTCGTACATAAAGCGCTTGTCAAACCAACCGTGTTCTCCCAAATAAAACCCTTGGTCGGAGGTATATACTACTATGGTGTTTTCCGCAAGTCCAGCCTCATCCAGGTAATCCAGCACTTTGCCCACGCCCTCATCCACAGCAGCGATGGTGCCCAGGTAATCCTGCATGTACCTTTGGTACCTCCACCGCATCAGGTCCTCATCATTCATGTTAGGGTACCTTTCAATAAAATCCTCATTGATGGGTCCGTACACTTCATCCCATTCCGCGCGTTGGGCTTCATTCATCCTGCCAATGGTTCTTTCAAAGGCCTGAATGTCCCAGCTATTGTTGTTGGGCCCTACCACGGTGGGGCTAATTCCGAGTTTATCAATGGTCTCGGGGTACAGTTTGGAATCCCCTGCCCAGTTCATATGATGAAGGATGTTCATTTCAGCCTCTTTGGCCGCTGTGCC
>PXCO01000354.1 GCA_003565295.1 Cyclobacteriaceae bacterium | reverse complement strand
GAAAAAGGTCAATTTAACCTATTTTTATTAAGTTTTCAAGATCAAAGCCCTAAAAAACTTCTTTGTATTTAGCGGATTTCCAGTTATTTTTAAAATTCTCAACATTGAATTCTTGAATGAAAAATCCAATTATTACCCTAATCCTATGCTTTCTATATTCAGCCTTTGCCTTCGGGCAATCTGCCCCATTGGCCATAGGCTGGTCGAAGGTGGACATTACCCCCGATAAACCCGTTTTGCTGGCAGGGCAGTTTTACGCAAGGGTGTCGGAGGGAGTAATGGACCCCATTACCGCGACGGCTATGGCAATGAGCTCCAAAAACCAGGAGGGAATAGAAGAAAACCTGATCATGATCAGTGTGGACGTAGTAGGTATAAGTGATGGCATGCGGGATGAAGCCAACCTCAGGGATGCCACAAGAGAGCGGATTAGGGAGAAAATACCCCAGCTTAATCCTGACAAAATAATCATCAATGCCACTCATACCCACGCCGCACCCTTGATTTCCACACTAAAACCCATTGAGGAAATTTATGGATTCCCCATTGAACAGCTCTCCCCGGAAAAAGAAGTGATTTCACCCGCTGATAATATACAGGAATTATCAAAAACCTTGGCTTCAGCTGCCATAGAGGCATGGCAAAACAAAATTCCCGCAGGCATCAGCTATGGGCTTAGCCATGCGGTGGTAGGTAGGAACAGGCTGCAAGCCAAAAAGGAAGGTAACTCGACCATGTATGGAAATACCAATGACCCCAATTTTTCACATATTGAGGGGTATGAAGACCATGCCTTGAATTTGATCTTTACCTGGAACAAGGACGAGGAGCTTACAGGGATACTGATCAACATTCCTGCCCCTTCGCAGGTAAGTGAGCACTCCTTTGAGCTATCCGCAGATTTCTGGCATGATACACGTATTAGAATAAAAAAGGAATTTGGGGAGCAAGTGCATGTGTTTCCACAGGTAAGTGCAGCCGGAGACTTATCCCCACATGTGATGATTGATGGAAAGGCAGAGGAAAGAATGCAGCGGTTAATGGGCTGGGAGGAACTGGGCACCGGCAGAAACAGCCTGGCCCAGCGGCACCAAATCGCCAATAGGATCACGGAAGGAATAGCCTCCATTTTCCCCGTGATGCAAAAAAATATTGATTTCGCACCAGTGGTTCTTCACCAGGCGAAGGTGCTGGAGTTACCAAGAAGACTACTTGGGGAGGAGGATGTAAAGACTGCCCAACAAGAAGCCAAAGAATGGGGAGAAAAATACCAAGCAGTTAAAGATCAACTCATAGATAACCCCGACATGATCCATAACCCAAGATGGTACAGGGATGCCACCACTAGTTATTCCAGGATGAGAAGGGGGACAGTAGTGGAGGAAAGGTATGAGCTGGAAAAAACCAACCCCACCCTTCCGGTGGAAATTCACGCATTACGCATAGGGGAAATCGCCATGGTGACCAACCCTTTTGAGCTTTATCTGGACTATGGGATGCGCATGAAGGCCAGGAGTCCCGCTGTTCAAACTTTTGTGGCACAGCTTACAGGGGCTGGATCTTATCTGCCTACACGAAGATCCATTGCCGGGGGTGCCTATGGGGCTGTTCCTGCCAGTACTTTGATCGGCCCGGAAGGAGGGGATATGTTGGTGGAGGAGTCACTTAACCTCATTCATACACTTTTTGATAAAAATGAATAGAACTACTATGCCTCTGCAATCAGTCAAACTTTCAATTAAACTAATTTTCTGGCTTTTCCTGTTCGGAAGCACATTGAATCAATCATTTGCAGAGCTTCCCGGTTCAGGAAAGCTATACCTAGGAAAGTCAAGTGCCGATATCACCCCAGAGTTACCTGTTGCCTTGATGGGGCAATTCTATCTGCGAATAGCTGAGCAGGTGGATACTCCCCTATTGGCGAATGTACTGGCCATTTCTACACTTGAACAGGAGAAGGAAATATCCTCGGTAATTTTTGTGGCCTGTGACCTGATCTTTGTGCCAGATATCCTTAGGGAGGAACTAGTGACCGCACTAAAAGGTGCAGCACCGGAAATTGACTCAAACCGTGTCATTCTAACCGCAACACACACCCATACAGCACCAGTGCTGGAAGATGACCCCGAGCGCTCCTCCTTTATTTATCCTATTCCAAAAGAAGGGGTGGTTCCGGTAAAGGCGTACAGGGAGCTTTTCGTCCGACAGGTGGTCCCTGCCATCAAGGAAGCCTATGCCAATATGCAACCCGCCAAGGTTTCATGGGCCACTCAGAGAACCGCCATTGGTCACAACCGCCGGGTAAGCTATGCCGATGGTACCACCCAAATGTATGGAAATGCAGCCAAGGATAATTTCAGAGAGTTGGAAGGCTACGAAGACCATGACCTCCAAAGCCTATTTTTCTGGAACGCAAAGGGTGAGCTGATTGCTATTTGTGCATTGGTGGCCTGTCCCGCACAGGTATTGGAACACCTTTCCAGTGTAAACGCCGATTATTGGCACCATGTCCGGGAAAAGGCGAAGGCCAAATTCGGAGAGCAAGTCCTTGTGCTGGGATGGATAGGGGCATCCGGAGATCTCTCCCCCAGACCCATTTACCGGAAAAAAGCCGCTGAACGTATGCTTGAGCTATCGGGTCACACCCTGGAGGAGGCAATCGCGGAGCAGGTGGTTTCTACTTTATCCAATTCCCTGGAAAATGTAAAAGAGGACACCCATGAATCGCTTGCACTTGCCCATAGCCTTGTTCCCCTTTCATTGACAAAAAGAAAAATCAAGGAGGATGAGTACATTGAGGCAAAGACCAATGTAGAAAATTTGGAAAAAGAGATGAGCAAAAAACCGGAAACAACAGCAAATCTCTACGCCAGAAAAACCTGGAATGCTTCTGTGGTGAAAAGGTATAAGCAGCAGCAAGCTGGGTCCCAAAATGGGTTTGAAAGTTTTATGCATGTAGTGAGATTAGGGGATATTGCCATCTGCACCAATCAGTTTGAGTTGTTTACCGATTATGGCATCCAAATTCAGGCCAGGAGCCCTGCTTTACAAACCTTTGTGATTCAGGTTGCCGGATCGGGCTCCTATCTGCCCACTACTACAGCAATTGATCGGGGAGGGTACAGTGCCGTGATCCAAAGCAGTGTGGTAGGCGCCGAGGGAGGACAGGAATTGGTAAATGAAACAGTAAACCGCATCAATGCATTTTGGGATGGAGAGTAGCAAGAGAGTAAGTGGGAGAAATTCATTGAAAATGGCTTTCCTATACCCCGCTATCTTCTGTGTTTTGCTTTTGGCCTGTTCGGAAGGAAAAGAGGATCGAGAAAGAATGAACCCCTTGAGTCCGGAGGAGGCATTGGAAAGTTTCGAATTGGAACCGGGATTTGAGATGCAGCTCTTGGTTAGCGAACCTCTCATCATGGATCCGGTGGATATGGAGATTGATGAGTTTGGGCGGCTATATGTGGTAGAGATGCCTGGCTACCCTTTGGACAAATCGGGAACCGGAAGGATAAAAATCATTCATGACACCAATGGAGACGGGGAGTTTGACAGCAGCACCTTGTTTGCCGAAGACTTGATGTTTCCAAATGGCATCATGCGATGGAAAAATGGGGTGATCGTGACCGATGCGCCTAATGTCCTCTATCTGGAAGACAGCAATGGGGATGGTAAAGCCGATGTCAGGGACACACTATTGACAGGGTTTTCCCTTTCCAACCCACACGTAAATGTGAACAACCCCGTTTATGGTCTGGATAACTGGATCTACCTTGCGCATATGGGGCATATTGGCACACGTAAATACGAGGAAGAATTTGGGGATAGAGGGGATGAAATTCGGTTTCATGGTTTAGAAGCTAGCCCAACACTCCCCAAAAACGCCAATAGCCTTTCGGTAAGGTTTCAGCTTGATCCCCATATGTTGGAAATGAATGCCGGCAGGACACAGTTTGGGCATACTTTTGACGCCTGGGGCAGGTACCTGCTCACCCACAACCAAAACCATATTTACCAGGAGGTAATGAAGGCGAATTATGTAAAAAGAAACCCGGATTTTTTGTTGACCCAGGCCACGGCTTCTATTTCTGACCATGGTAATGAAACCGCCATATTTCAACGAACCACCACGCCCGACAGACAGCTTTTCACCACCCCGGGACTTACCACTTCCTCCAGTGGGATTACCGCTTACCTGGGGGGGATTTTCCCTGCTCCATTTGACTCCCTGGCGGTTTTCGTTACTGAATCCGCGGCCAATCTAGTGCATGTGGATTTGCTTATGGAGGATGGCGCCAGCTATAAGGCCAGCAGACACAACCCGGAAAGGGAATTTTTGGCATCCAAGGATTCCTGGAGCAGACCGGTGAATATGTATGTTGGCCCCGATGGAGCCTTGTACGTTTTGGACTACTACAGGCGCATCATAGAACATCCCGAATGGATGGCCGATGAGGCCGTTGAGGCGGGTGGCTTATATGACGGGGTGGAT
>PXCO01000227.1 GCA_003565295.1 Cyclobacteriaceae bacterium | reverse complement strand
GTGACGGTGATCACCCGAAAGGCTTACGGTGGGGCCTATGATGTGATGAACTCCAAACATATAGGCGCAGACCTGAATTTTGCATGGCCTACCGCCGAAATTGCCGTCATGGGGCCCAAGGGTGCCGCGGAAATTATTTTCAAAAGGCAAATTGCTGCCGCTGAAGACCCCGAGGCCAAGCTTGAAGAGAAAGTGCAGGAGTTTTCAAAGAAATTCGCCAACCCCTACTCCGCCGCAGAGCGAGGGTTTATAGATGAAGTGATTTTGCCCAGGGAAACAAGGGGCAGGCTGATACGGGCATTTTCCATGTTGCAAAACAAGGTAGATCAGCTTCCCAGAAAAAAGCACGGGAATATACCCCTTTAATGGTCGGGATTGCACCTAAAGGCAGGCCAACCTAAGGTTATAAACTTTAAGTGAATGTTGCAATTGGCCAAAACCTTTTTTGAGAGGCTGGTAATTTGGTCTGAATTTTGGGACTTTCGGAAGAATTGAACACCAAAGTCGTAATTATTTAAATTGACAGAATTATAAATCATGCAAGCAAACGAAAAGTTTCTTTACAAGTATTTAAACAATCCATCCCCAACAGGTTTCGAAGCCTCGGGACAACAAATTTGGCTGGACTATATCAAACCCTACACCGATGATTACTTCACCGATGCCTATGGTACCGCAGTTGGCGTGATCAATCCTAACGCTGATTTCAAAGTGGTGATTGAGGCGCATGCCGATGAAATCAGCTGGTTTGTAAACTATATTACACCCGAAGGCTATATCTATGTGGTAAGAAATGGCGGCTCCGATCACATGATTGCCCCAAGTATGCGGGTAAATATCCATACGGATGATAAGATCGTAAAC
Source organism: Cyclobacteriaceae bacterium (assembly GCA_003565295.1). GTDB lineage: Bacteria > Bacteroidota > Bacteroidia > Cytophagales > Cyclobacteriaceae > Pleomorphovibrio. The sequence continues at coordinate 3,629 of PXCO01000227.1, read as the reverse complement.
GGTGTCTTTGGCTGGCCGGCCATACATGTAAGGGATAAAGCCAAGGAAGAGCCTCCAAAAATGGATAACATCTTTATCGATGTGGGGGCGCGTACCAAGGAGGAAGTGGAGGAAATGGGCATCTATGTGGGCTGTGTGGTGACCTTTAAGGACGAACTAACGGACTTGAACGATAAATTTTATGCAGGAAGGGCTTTGGATAACCGCATAGGCGGGTACATGATTGCAGAGGTAGCCCGAAAGGTCAAGGAGGAAAAATTGGATTTGCCTTTTGGTCTCTATGTGGTAAATGCGGTGCAAGAGGAGATCGGCCTGAGGGGGGCTGAAATGATTGCGGCCAATATCAAGCCAAATGTCGCCATTATCACAGATGTGTGCCATGACACCACGGCCCCATTATACAACAAAATAACCAGCGGCGACTATACCGCGGGAAATGGCCCTGTACTCACCACCGGTGCCGCAGTGCATAGGAAACTATTGGACCTGCTGATCGCTTCTGCCAAAAAAAGGGAGATTCCCATTCAGCGTTCTGCCTCATCAAGGAGCACGGGTACGGATACGGATGCCTTTGCCTACAGCAATGGGGGAGTGCCTTCCGCACTGGTGAGCCTTCCCATCAAATACATGCACACTACCGTGGAAACCGCCAGCAAATCGGACATTGATCAGGTGATCCAACTTATTTCCGGATTCTTACAGGACTTTGACAAAAGGTTCGATTTTAGGTATGTGAAATAGATTTTAAGGTGATATTCGGCAAGTCCCTGGTGCATAGGGCTGCCTTGTAATTTATATCAGCATGAATGTGAGCATTTCAATTAAGGCCAATGCAGGGATGGTCATCCTTTGTAAATTCCCCGCATCAAGATTGCCTTTCGGTAACAGATTCGAGGCAGGCAATCCCCATCCACACTATTAACCATCGATAAATTGAATATTTAGACTTATGAAGGTATTTATCAATAAAATTATTCCTTCCAAGGGATTAGAATTGCTAGAAGAAGCAGGAATTGCCTATACCATGTGGAAAGAAAAGCCTGTTTTGGACAGGGAGCAGGCCATCTACTTCTGCAAGGGGCATGATGCCTTTATCAGTGCCGGGCAAAGTGGCCTGAATGCTGATTTTTTTGCCCAGTGCAGTCATTTAAAAGTAGTGGCCCTGCATTCCGTGGGATTTGATGGTGTGGACATTGCCGCTGCCACCAAGCAGGGTATACCCATAGGGAACACCCCCAATGTACTCAATCGGGCCACCGCCGAAACGGCGCTCCTGCTGATGCTTACCGTGGCAAGGAAGGCCCTTTACCTGCACAAAAAAATCCAGAAAGGGGAATGGGGAGTGGCCCAGCCCACGGAGGACTTGGGGTTTGACATGGTGGGTAAAACCCTGGGAGTAGTGGGCTTAGGCAGGATAGGTGCCGAATTGGCCAGGATGTGCAAGCAATCCTGGAACATGGAAATTCTCTATCATAACAGAAGCAGGAATGAGCAGGCGGAGAGGGATTTGGGGGCCAGAAAAGTGAGCATGGAAGAGCTGTTGTCCCAAAGTGACGTGGTATCAGTGCATACTGCTCTCACGTCCGAGACCAAGGGGATGTTTGGCAAGAAGGAGTTTGAGTTGATGAAGCCTACAGGGATTTTTATCAATACCTCCAGGGGAGGGGTACATGATGAGCAAGCTTTGATCCAGGCATTGGAGAAAGGAGAAATTTGGGGAGCAGGACTGGATGTGACCAATCCCGAACCCATGCAGCCGGGTAACCCGCTGCTGGAAATGGAAAATGCGGTGGTCTTCCCCCATATAGGTAGCTCCACGGTGGAAACCAGGGCGGAGATGGCACGTTGTGCAGCAGAAAACATCATTGCAGGACTGAAAGGGGAGCGGCTCCCATATCCCGTAAACCCGGAGGTTTACGATAGGTAAAGAGCAGTAATCAATACTCCTTACCATAGTCTAAAAAAAACCAATCCATGTGATCATATGGATTGGTTTTTTTTTGCCCCTATATCCGGGGAATTTAAAGGTTTTCCTGCAAGTATTACGGAATAAAACTGACGACCTTAGGCTGTGAGCAAGGAATGAGGGGAGTGGGTCATTTCCGCAACTAAATTGCATATTAACCGTTTATTTTTCTTACTTTGAAAGTCATAAATTCAGGATACCCTAACTTACCCGGTTCTTTAGCTTGTAGTTTTCCGGCAATTCCCCTTGGAGCTGGATGTAAACTAAGCGCACGAACCGACAAATGTATGTTGTATGAACAATCTCAAAAAAATCCCTACCTATATTCTCACAGGCTTTCTTGGAGCAGGTAAAACCACTGCGCTTAACCATATGCTTGCCAAAGAAAGGGGGAAACGCAACTATGTGATCGAAAATGAATTTGGGGTCACCACAGTGGACGGTGCACTGGTGCGGAAAAACTACAATGAGCTATTTGAGCTCAACAACGGCTGCATCTGCTGCTCTTTGGATGCGGAGCTGATGGAGGTTTTGGCCCAGTTGGTACAGGCGGACAAGCGGCCCGACCAGTTGTTTATAGAAGCCTCGGGGGTGGCGGATGCAGGTATGTTGGCATCGGTTTTTGAGAGAGAGGATGTTAAGGAATACTTTGACCTGATACAGGTAATAGCTGTGGTAGATGCCGAAAACGTGGAGGACCGCATGGGGGAGGTGTCCGAGATTTACAGGCAATTGGTGGCCGCTGATCTTATCATGGTGAACAAGTGTGATTTGGTGCAGGCCTCCTACCTTTACCGGTTGCATGAGTTGTTACGGCGTATCAACCCATTTGCAGAGATCCGTGATGTGATCCAGGGGAAGATGCCTTTTGGCCTTAAGCGGGAAAGACCGTCTTCGGACAGTGCGGCTTTACTTTCCCTTCCTGAAAAAGAGGTAGAGGCCGGGCACCGGATGAAAAGCATTTCCGTGGAAATTCCAAATCCCATAGACAAGGACAAGCTGTATACCGCCCTTTCCATGACCCTTCTTTTGCACTATCATCAGGTATATAGGATCAAAGGCTTCGTGAGGGTGAAGGGGGAACAGCACCCCTTTTTGGTGCAGTCCACCGGCAACAAGCTAAGTATGGAGCGGGTGGAATTCGAAGGCAAAGCCCCCAAGTTGGTGTTGGTTTTTATTGGAAGGGGGATAGAGCGCAAAGGCATAGAGCGGATTTTGGACAGGGTGAAGGTGGAAGAAGGGGTGGGGTAGCTTGTTACCCGGCAGGTTTTCGAAACCTGCCGGGTCTTTTTAAACCTTTCTGGAGAGACCTGCCAGGTTTTCAAAACCTGGCAGGTCTAGCATAAACTTTTTGGACGGCTAAAGATTGCTGGGGAAAACAGGAAAGGCTAATAAAGCCGGGGTAGATGAATGGTGCTATGTCCGAACTTTTCGGAAGCCTGAGTATTGAAAGGTTTAAGCTTGTTATAAACAATTCTTTTTTAAAAAGGCAATTTGGCAGAGGTGAATGATCGAATATCCCGGTAAAATTCCAATTAAATTTTTAAAAGTGGGCAAAATTGGGTATGTTATGCCGTAAAATAGGGATAAAAAGACGACCTCAACTGAAATATCAGATGTACAATTCTGTATTGTTATATAAAAAAAGAAACGACTACCAAAG
>PXCO01000331.1 GCA_003565295.1 Cyclobacteriaceae bacterium | reverse complement strand
CACTGTGCCCCTCTTGACTGGATTCTTCAAAATGAAACAGGGATCAAAAACCTGTATTTCCAGGATGGCTGGCTATGGATAGGCACTGCAGGAAAAGGGTTGGTCATTGTACACTTGGAGCTAGCCACCGCGATTACCGTAGACGAAAAAAACGGGCTTCCCAACAACATGATCTATGGCCTTTTGCCTGAAAATGACAGTACCCTTTGGGCAAGTAGCAACCGGGGGCTTTTTAGGATCAACTATACATTAAAGGAAAACGACATTACCTTGGATCAAATTACGTCGTTTTCCATTGCCGATGGATTGCAAAGCACCGAGTTCAACACCGGTGCATTTCACAAATCCAGGGATGGCATTATGTATTTTGGGGGAATCAGTGGGTTGAATTATTTCGACCCGGAAAAACTGGTGTTTTCCGATAATTCCTTCAAGGTGGTGCTAACGGGGGCAATGGTGGGGAACAGTCCCCTAGAAAGTGATACACTGATCACTTATAAAAATCACCTAAAGCTCAGGTATTTCGAAAATTCCCTCTCCTTTGACTATACCGTCCTGGATTATGTTTCCCCAGAGAAAAGACGGTTCTTTTATCAACTGGAGGGGTATGATGAAGATTGGGTGGATGCCGGAAACAGAAATTATACGGCCTATACCAACCTCTCACCCGGGGATTACCGGTTTAGGGTAAAATCTTCCAACAACCCAGCAGAGGATGCACCTGTTACTACTTTGGGTATTTCCATCGCCTTTCCTTTTTGGTTGGAATGGTGGTTTTTGATTGCCGCTGTCCTCCTGTTGGCTCTCGCCGTTTATGGAATATATAAGTATAGGATCAACCAACTCCTTTATATCCAACAGGTTAAAAATAACATATCTGCCGATCTCCATGACGAAATAGGCTCCAGGCTTACCAATATCCAACTATTGTCAGTTATCTCTAAAAACAACCTAAACGGAAAGGAACCCAGGACATACCTTGAAAAAATAGAGAGTGAAGTGCTGTCATCCGCTGAGGCATTGGATGAAATCGTTTGGAACATCAAAATTACAGATGAAGACCTCCAGGATATCGTGGCCCGTATGAGGCGCTATGCCAGTGATTTGCTGGAAAATGACGATACCCTTTACACCATGAATGTTGCTTCCGATTTTTCGAACAAAAAAATGTCCATGCAAAAGCGCAGGGAGTTGTTTTTGATTTTCAAGGAGTTGTTGAACAACGTCCGCAAGCATGCCAGGGCCAAAAATGTAAATATCCTTGTAAAAGCTCAAAATCATGGCCTGGAGTTGACCGTGGAAGATGACGGAATAGGTTTCGACCCCGCTGAGGGTACAAACAGGAATGGGTTGAAAAACATAAAGTACAGGTTGGAAAAGTGGAATGGGGAAATGCATTTGCAAAGCCAAATAAACCAAGGGACAAACATACGGGTTTGGGTGCCATTTGGTAAAACCAGCTTCAGGCAACTTTTCACCCTTGAAAAGCTCCGCTTGTTCTAAATCAAAAACTCACCCTAAAAGGGGATTGAATGTCTGGATAAACTTCTCTAATTTTAGCTATGTCAATTCGGTTGGTAATATTCGAGGACAATGAAACGCTCAGGAACTCACTGGTTACCTTGTTGGGAAGTAGTGCGGATTACGAAGTCATAGGTGCCCACGGGGATGTTCTGGATGTGGAGAAGGTTATGCAATCCACCCGACCGGATGTGGTTATTTTGGACATAGACATGCCAAAACTTGATGGGATATCGGCCATCCCACTGATTAAACTTATAGTACCAGAAATATCTGTGGTGATGTACACGCAATTTGAAGACAATGACAGGCTTTTTAAGAGCCTTTGTGCTGGTGCCGACGGGTATGTCTTGAAAAAAAACTCTCCCTTAAAGCTATTTGAGGCCATAGCCGAGGTACACAAGGGAGGTATGCCCATGTCCCCGGCACAATAGCACAAAAAGTGCTTAACTCTTTTAGGGATAAGCCGAAGCCCAAGCATAAGGATTATTTGCTGACTATCAGGGAAATAGAGGTGCTGCAGTTATTGATTAAAGGCTATACCGTAAAATACATAGCCGCGGAATTACAAATCGCTTTTGAAACCTGTCGGTCCCATCTCAGAAATATTTATAAGAAACTACACGTGCAGTGCGGAAAGGAAGCCATCGCAAAGGTGTTGGAGGAGCAGATAAAACTCAATAGGTAATATCCCCCTAAAAGGGGATTTACAGGAAGGATATTTCTAGTTAAATTTACGATATAACTATTGATCCTTGATAGGCTAACAAGTTTATTTTCCCGATTTGGAATGCATGTTTCCTGTTTGTGTGATCAAGTTATTTAACCTAAACCAACCGGTTCCACGCAGCTTTAGTGGATTTTATGACTTATTCTTTGAAAGGTGCAAACTGATTGTTTCAACCCTACTATTCGTTTGAACCTGTTCTGATGTTTTCAAAGGATACGATGATGTTTAAGTAATCCTCCCTATAGGGGTAGGGAGGAAGAACTGTGTCATGTATAAACCCATTTTCAACTATGGAAATTTTGTCTTCCATATTAACCCAACAGCAACAGCAACTGATCAAGTACGATCGATTGATTACCAAAAGTGACAAATCCCTGGAGGAGGTGGGAGGGAAGTGCGGGGATATTCTGCAACATAGCGACGAGGATTTTCGCTGCCTGTACCTCAATCCCGTAGGTAGAAACTGGTTTGGTCTGGACAAGAAAAAATTGAACCGGATTAATTCACAGGGGATAAATGCTTTTTACCACCCCGATACAGTGAACTATGAGCTCCCAAAAATCAAACGCTACTATAAAAGCGATAGGGGCGATAAAATTTACACCAATTATCAGCAACTCTACCATCCCAAGAAAGAATGCTACACCGTATGTCTGGTCCTTACAAAGAAGGTAAGTATAGGGTTTCTTTCCTTTATCTATCCCCTAGACAAGGAACTTGACATATCCACCAAGATCAAGCGGGTAATTTCAGAAGAACTGTTCAAAAGGAACCATCAGGAGCACTTTGATTCCCTTACCAAAAGGGAGATGGAAGTGCTGAAGTTCTTGGCAGAGGGGGTGAACAACCCATGCATAGCCGAAAAACTCTTTATCAGCCGGCGCACCGTGGAGGAGCACCGAAAGAACATCAACAAAAAACTGGAAATCCGCAGTCTCAGGGATATCCTGGAATATGCTTATGCGTTTGACTTGGTGTAGTTTTGGATTGTTTCCTGTGTTGAGAACTGGGACATAGAAGGAGTAAAAGATATAATCAGGGATTCTATTTTCAGGATTGACGTATGCAACAGCTCCAAAGAGTGGCCGATATACTAACCATGGTCTTCAACCCATGGCTTTGGTACGTGCATCAATAACAGGATAGTTTCATAGTTACGGAAGGTATGAGCAGCTCTTTTTTAAGGACCGGAAAAATCCATGAAAAATAAAACTCACTTACTGGTTTTTGCCCTGGCCTTTTGATTTCAGATCACCCTTATTTTTCAGTATCCATAACTACTATCATGGGATTGTTTGGCTGGAATTGGGCAATGTATCCCAATGGGCCTCCCATCTTAAAGGTGTCCCCTTAGTTGATCTTCATTGCTTGGAGGAGCTGTTCACGAATCATGAAATTGATATTATAACATTACAATGAATAGGGTGAAAGCCTTTTATTCTTCGAGCCGTTTTCTGAAAACAGCGATATCCTTACCCTTTTCTTCCGCTAAATTAGGGATGGGGCCAGACCATACAAAATAGTCCACGCCAGGTTCCATATAGTCTTCCCAATTTTCCGGCGGGCATCTTGGAATGCACATAGAAAAGGTCAGTCCCCTATCCACACCGAATAACATGTTGTCGTTCAAAAGATCCTCGAGCAATTCCACTACCTCCCATTTCATGTAGTTGGCGGTATAATCCGGGGTTTCATCTTCGGGGCAATTCAGGTGTCCATGGTTGACATATTGCACTACATAGGTAATGAACTCTATGTCCTGGTACAATTTCAAATAGCCCACTTTTTCATGTTTGGCCGGAAATAGGGCTATATAGTCCCAGGGTTCCCCCACGATAAACTGGCCGGGATATTTTGCATGTAGGATCTCCAGAATCTCCTCGCGGATTTTTATATAAGCCTCTGGTTCTAAGTACATGACGGAAGGGCGGTTTGGTTGGGATTTTTCAATGGTCAAGGTAAGTTATCTCCGCTGGCAAGGCAATACCGAAGGTTTTGTATTTTGATGCTGGTATTTCGACCATCTGTGGAGCTGTCCGCCCCTGGGATATGCAATTAGCAATTCGAACGATCATCCGTGCGGCCGACCTCCCCTCCAGGGGATCGAGGGGCGAGCGGAGGCAGGGTACAGAAATTAGTCTTTCATGAAAAGACCACCCCCCAACCCCCTCCTAAAACAGTAGGGGGAGTATGATTTCGGCAAGAACCGGTGTTGGGTTTTGACAATTTTATTTGTTCGGGGATATGCAAT